>NZ_JBEZLW010000009.1:0-241776 GCF_040652395.1 Streptomyces sp. NPDC048269 | reverse complement strand
TGTGTTCTTGCGTTTCCGACTCTATCAGACTCTTTCGGGCCCGATTTCCTCGGTGCTTTCCAGGTCCTGCGCTTTCGCGCTTTCCCTTTCCGGCGGTTCCGACTCTATCAGATCCTTTCGGGCCTGACTCCCAGTCAGCGGGTATTTGCTTCGAGGCTGTTGGGCCCCTCGGCGAGTGAGACAGTAGCGGATTCCTTGCCCCCGAACCTAATCGGCGGCAGCGTCCTCGGACGCAGATTCCTCATTCGCAAATACGCATGAAAACGAGACGACGGAATGCGTCGTTCGTTCGAATGTGTGGTGCGGGATGGCTGTCCGGGGACCGACCGGGGTCGGCGCTCACTGCGGACAACTCGAAGAACCTTACGGATCGGGCACACCTGTGTCAACCCCAGGCTGACCAGCGGGGCGAGGCCCGCAAATCTCACCGCATCCCCAGCCCGCTCGGTCTACTCTGGGCCCATGACTACGCATGCGCTCACGCTCAACCTCCGCTGGTGGGCCGCCTGACGGCGGCCGACTGCAACACGAGCACGCATGCGCTCACGGCCGCCGCTACGGCGGCCGTTTTTGTTTCTCCCTCCCCGGGAGTGGCTCGGTCGCCCGACGCGGTGACCTCGACACCACTCACACACAAGGGAGAGCAGGACATGACGAGGATCTTCAGCGGGGTCAAGCCGACCGGGCACCTGACACTGGGCAACTACCTCGGGGCCGTACGGCAGTGGGTCGCCACCGACCAGGAGCCCGACGAGGCGCTGTTCTGCGTCGTCGATCTGCACGCGCTGACCGTCGAGCACGAGCCGGCGCGCGTACGGCGGCTCAGCAGGCAGGCGGCGACTCTGCTGCTCGCCGCCGGACTGGATCCGCAGCGGTGCACGTTGTTCGTGCAGAGCCACGTCGACGAGCACACGCGGCTGGCATACCTGCTGGAGTGCACCGCCACCGACGGCGAACTGCGGCGGATGATCCAGTACAAGGAGAAGGCGGCGAAGGCCCAGGCCTCCGGGGACGGCGTACGGCTGTCCCTGCTCACCTATCCCGTGCTGATGGCCGCCGATATTTTGGCGTACCGGACCGATGAGGTTCCCGTGGGTGAGGACCAGCGGCAGCACGTCGAGCTGACCCGGGATCTCGCAGTGCGGTTCAACCAGCGCTACGGACACACCTTCACCGTGCCGAAGCCGACCCTTCCGGCGGTGGCCGCGCGGGTCATGGACCTGCAGGACCCGACCTCGAAGATGGGGAAGTCGCACGAGAGCGGCGCGGGGATCGTGTATCTGCTCGACGAGGCCGAGGTCGTCCGCAAGAAGGTGATGCGGGCCGTCACCGACAGCGGGGACGGCGGTGTGGTCTACGACCGGGAGACTCGGCCCGGCGTCGCGAACCTGCTGGACGTCCTCGCCGCCTGCACGGGCGGCGATCCGGTGGCGCTCGCCGGGGACTACACGGGGTACGGCGCGCTCAAGCGGGACGTCGCCGACGCCGTGGTCGAGCTGCTGCGACCGGTCCGGGAGCGGCACGCCGAGCTGGCGGCCGATCCGGCGGAGGTGGAGAAGGTGCTGCGGGAGGGTGCCGGGCGGGCCCGGGAGCTGGCGCGGCCGGTGGTGGACCGGGCGTACGAGGCCATCGGGCTGCTGGCGCCGTGAGCGGGTACGGGCCCCCGGCTCGGGGGCCCGTACGGCGCGATCAGCTGTTGCCGGAGGCGAGTTCGCGGCTGCGGTCGCGGGCCGCTTCGAGGGCGGCGATCAGGGCCGCCCGTACGCCGTGCTTCTCCAACTCGACGATCGCGTTGATCGTCGTGCCGGCCGGGGAGGTGACGGCCTCACGGAGCTTGACCGGGTGCTCGCCGCTGTCGCGGAGCATCACCGCGGCGCCGATGGCGGCCTGGACGATGAGGTCGTGGGCCTGGGCGCGGGGCAGGCCGAGGAGGATTCCGGCGTCGGTCATGGCCTCGACGAGGTAGTAGAAGTACGCGGGTCCCGAGCCGGAGAGGGCGGTGGCCGCGTCCTGCTGGGACTCGGGGACGCGCAGGGTCTTCCCGACGCCGCCGAAAATCTCCTCGGTGTGGAGGAGGTGCGCGGCGGTGGCGTGGCTGCCGGCCGAGATGACGGACATGGCCTCGTCGACGAGGGCGGGGGTGTTCGTCATGACGCGGACGACGGGGGTGCCGGGCGCGAGCCGTTCCTCGAAGAAGGAGGTCGGGATGCCGGCGGCGCCGCTGATGACGAGGCGGCCGGCGGGAACGTGCGGGGCGAGCTCTTCCAGGAGCTTGGCCATGTCCTGCGGCTTGACGGTGAGGATGAGGGTGTCGGCGCGCTTGGCGGCTTCGGCGTTGCTGACGGCCTCGACGCCGTAGCGGGAGTGCAGTTCCTCGGCGCGTTCCGGGCGGCGGGCGGTGACGAGGAGTTTCGAGGCGGGCCAGCCGCCCCGGATCATCCCGCTGAGCAGGGCCTCGCCGATCTTGCCGGTACCGAGGACTGCGACTGTCTGGGTCATGCCCGATCCACCTCGCCGAACTGTGTGTGCACGTGTTTGGGGGTACGTGTTCATCCTTGCACTCGCACGCGGAGGGGCGGGGCTGTGTCCGGGTCGTGGTCAGGGCCTCAGGGGGTGCGGCGGCGGAGGGTGGCCGCGCCGAGGGCGAGGACGAGCAGGGCGCAAGCGGCGACGACGACGGCGTCGCGGACGAAGTCGGCGGTCATGTCGGTGTGCGTGAGGACCTGGGTCATGCCGTCGACCGCGTACGACATGGGCAGGACGTCGGAGAGGCCTTCGAGGACGGGCTGCATGGTGTCGCGGGCCGCGAAGAGGCCGCACAGGAGCAGTTGGGGGAAGATCACCGCCGGCATGAACTGGACGGCCTGGAACTCGGAGGCCGCGAAGGCGGAGACGAAGAGGCCGAGTGCGGTGCCGAGGAGCGCGTCGAGCAGGGCGACGAGCAGGAGCAGCCACGGAGAGCCGACGGCGTCGAGGCCGAGGATCCAGAGGGCCAGGCCGGTGGCGAGGAGGGACTGGACGACGGCGACGGCGCCGAAGGCGAGGGCGTAGCCGGCGATGAGGTCGCCCTTGCCGAGGGGCATCGCGAGGAGGCGTTCCAGGGTGCCGGAGGTGCGCTCGCGCAGGGTGGCGATGGAGGTCACCAGGAACATCGTGATGAGCGGGAAGATGCCGAGGAGGCTGGCGCCGATGCTGTCGAAGGTGCGGGGGCTGCCGTCGAAGACGAAGCGGAGCAGCGTCAGCATCAGTACGGGGACCAGGAGCATCAGCGCGATGGAGCGCGGGTCGTGGCGCAGCTGGCGCAGGACGCGGGCGGCGGTGGCGGCGGTGCGGGCCGCGCTCATCGCGCTCGCGGTGGACGGGGCGGTCGTGGTCGTCGTGGCGGTCATCGCTGTGTCTCCCGCGAGAGTGCGTCGGCCTCGTCGACGAGGCGCAGGAAGCCCTCTTCGACGGTGGCGGAGTGGGTACGACTGCGCAGGACGTCGGGGGTGTCCTGGGCGAGGATCCGGCCTTCGCGCATGAGGAGCAGGTCATGGCAGCGCTCGGCTTCGTCCATGACGTGGGAGGAGACCAGGAGGGTGGCGCCGCGGGTGGCGGCGAGGTCGTGGAAGAGGTTCCACAGGTCGCGGCGCAGGACGGGGTCGAGGCCGACGGTGGGTTCGTCGAGGACCAGGAGCTCGGGGGTGCCGAGGAGGGCGACGGCGAGGGAGACGCGGCTGCGCTGGCCGCCGGAGAGGTTGCCGGCGAGGGCGGTGGCGTGGCTGGTGAGGTCGACGTCGGCGATGGCACGGGTGACGGTCGCGTGGCGGCGGTCGGCGGCGGCGCGGCCGGGGTCGAGGATCGCGGCGAAGTAGTCGAGGTTCTGCCGGACGGTGAGGTCGTCGTAGACGGAGGGCGCCTGGGTGACGTAGCCGATGCGGTGGCGGAGTTCGGGGTGGCCGGCGGGGCGGCCGAGGACATCGAGGGTGCCCGTGACGTGGGCCTGGGTGCCGACGACTGCGCGCATGAGGGTGGATTTTCCGCAGCCGGAGGGGCCGAGGAGGCCGGTGATGCGCGCGCGGGGGACGTCGAAGGCGATGCCGTCGATGACGGTGCGGGGGGTGCGGCCGGTGCCGCGGCGGACGGTGAGGCCGTGGGCGTGCACGGCGGGTGGTGCACCCTCGGGCCGATTATTCATCATGTGATGAATAATGCTCCTGGCTGTGCCGGGGCGTCAATCGCCCGGGCGGATCGCGAGTGGGGACGGACCGGGGCCGGGCGGCGGCGGACCGGGGGGCGGCAAGACCGGGAACAAGCCCGGCGGACCGGGGGGCCGGGGGCCGACGGGCCGGAGGGGGCCGCCGGACCAGGGGGCCCGGGGACCGGGGCAGACCGGGAGCCAGCGGACCGGGGACCGTGGGCCGGGCCGGGGACCGGCGGACCGGGGACAGACCGGCGGGCCGGGGGCCGACGGACCGGAGGGGGGCCGCCGGACCGGGGAGCCGTGGCCGGCTGGGCGGCCGGGGCCGGCGGGCCGGGGCGGGCTACTTCTTGCGCTTCGGGCGGCGCGCGGCCGGGTTGCCGGTGCGGGCACGGCGGCGGCGGGCGAAGTCGGCCTTGGCGCGCTCGTACTCGGCGCGGCGGAGCTTCTCGCCCGGGGCCTCGACCAGGCAGCGGAGGAAGTACGCGATGAGGGAGCCGATGAAACCGATCGCCTTCAGGCCCTTGAGGGCCGCCTCGTCGGAGGAGGGGGCCGGCCGGCGGCTGAAGGAGTCCCAGGTCTTGGCGAAGGCGATGGAGCTGGCGACCGCGAAGAGGACCACGACGGAGATGCTGAGGAAGGGGCCGACGTTGCCGATCTCCAGGCCCTCGTAGGCGAAGCGCAGGAGGAACGCGGCGGCGACGGCGGTGACCAGCGAGCCGACGGCGACGACGGCGCGGCGCAGGGCGTAGTTGCCGTCGTGGTTCACCCAGGTGGTGCCGAAGTAGCGGATCGGCTCGGGCTCGGGTCCGGCGGGGATCGCCGGGGCCTGCGCGGCCGGCTCGGCGGGGGTCTGGTCTCGCTGGTCGTCGCTCACACCAGCGATTATCCACCGCCGGGCCGGGCGGGCCGGGTGTGTCTCACGTGTCAGACGGGCTGGTCGGACTTCCCTGTCCGTCAGCCGCAGCGCGGGGCGACGTAGCCGTCGCTGCCCGTCTTCACGTAGGCGTCGGACACGAACTCTCCGTTGCCGATGCAGTCCCACAGGTTCGTCGTGCCGTACGGGCCGCTGACGGTCGTGCCGGGGCACTGGCAACGGACGGAGACGATCGCGCCGACCGGCAGCACGTCGACGATGGAGTAATTGGTCCCCGGACCGCTGCGGACGTTGAGGCTGTAGCCCGGCGCGACCGGAAACCTCTGGTATCCGGATGCGGCGTCGAGGCCCTGGACTTGGCTTGAATCGTTCTCAACTGACATGCGAAAACTTCCCCCTTGGGTGTTGCTCTGCGCAACGCGCGCAGAGTAGCAAGCCCTTGGATGTTCGCACGGGCCATCGGCTAGGCTCCGGCGGGGGTGGTGAGCGGTGCATTCGCTGCGTACGGACGTGGGGTTCCCGGAGTACGCCGGGCAGTACCGGCTCGAGTCCGTACTCGGCTCCGGCGGCATGGGCGTCGTCCACCTGGCCACTTCCGGGTCGGGGCTGAAACTCGCCGTCAAGGTCGTCCATGCCGAGCACGCGGTGGACCCCGAATTCCGGGCGCGGTTCCGGCAGGAGGTCGCCGCCGCACGGCGGGTGAGCGGAGCGTTCACCGCGCCCGTCGTGGATGCCGATCCGGACGCCGAACGGCCGTGGATGGCCACCCTGTTCATCGACTCCCCGACGCTGTCCGAGCGCGTACGGGAACGCGTGCTGGACCCCGTCGAACTGACCCGGCTCGCGGCCGGGCTGGCGGAGGCCCTGCGGGACATCCACCGGGCCGGGGTCGTGCACCGGGACCTGAAGCCCAGCAACGTACTGATGGCCCCGGACGGGGTACGGGTCATCGACTTCGGCATCTCGCGGCCGGCCGACAGCGATCTGCGGACCGAGACGGGCAAGCTGATAGGGACGCCGCCCTTCATGGCGCCGGAGCAGTTCCAGCGGCCCCGGGACGTGGGGACGGCCGCGGACGTGTTCGCGCTGGGTGCGGTACTGGTGCACGCGGCGACCGGGCGCGGGCCGTTCGACTCCGACAGCCACTACCTCGTGGCGTACCAGGTCGTGCACGCCGAGCCCGACCTGACGGGGCTGCCGTCGCGGCTCGTGCCGATCGTGGCCCGGTGCCTGGCGAAGGATCCCGCGGAGAGGCCGACCGCCGAGGCGCTGATCTCGGAAATGCGCGCCATCGCCTACCGGACGGGCGAGGACACCCAGGCATTCATTCCGCAGCCGCGCCGGCCGGTCCCGGCCGAGGAGGTCACGCACCGGCGGGACCGGATCCCCGCCGGACCCGCACCGGAACCGGAATCCGCGGCAATGGCGGCGGGTCGCGGTGGCCGGCGGTGGATGCGGCTCGCCGCGGCGGCGGGGGCGGGGCTGTTGCTGGCCGGCGGCGCGGTCGGCGGATACCTGCGGTTCGGGGGGTCGGGCGAGCCGCCCGTACGGCAGGCCGCGGCGACGGCACCGGCGGCGCCCACGGGATTCGCCCCTTGGGCCGCGCCACTGGCCAAGCCGGGGGCCGGGGGCCGTAGCCCGGTGTGCGCGTGGGAGGCGGCCGCCCTCTACTGCTCGGCGCCGGGGGTGGCCGTTGCCCGCCTGGACCCCGCGAACGGCACGGTCCTGTGGTCCGTGCCGAACGCCGCGCAGGGGTCCTGGAGCAGCACGGACAGCACCCCCCTGTACGCGGGCGGGCTCGTGCTCGTGGTGGCACCGGGCAGCGGAGTGCTCCGGGCACTGGACCCCGGTACGGGCGCCGAGCGCTGGAAGCGGAGCCTGCCGGGCGGCACCCGCGTGATCGCCACGGGCGGGAAAGCGCTGATCGCGGCGGCGGACGGGACCCTCACCGCGCTGGAACCGTCCGACGGCTCCCCGCGGTGGACCAAGCAGGTCGGCGGGCCCGGCTCCGTCTGGTGGGCCGACCCGGCGGGCTCGGAACCGCCCGTGCTGTACGTGGCGGCATCCGGATCGGGCACGGGCTCGACACAGCTCGCGGCGGTGGACCCGCGGAACGGCACGCTGCTCTGGCAGAGCAGGGCCGAAGGGCGGCTGCGGCCGGTCGGTGCGGCGCGGGGCGGGATGTACCTGCTGGACAAGGACGCCGAGGCCAAGACCGACGCGGTCGTGCGGGTGGACCTGTCGACCCGTGCCGTGCTCCGACTCCCGCTGACGGCGCCGCTCTTCGATGCGCAGGCCGCGGTCGGGACCGACGGGACCGTGTACGTCACCGGGACCTCGGGTGGGCTGGCGGCCGTGGGAGCGGCCGAGGAGGTGTGGCGGCTGGAGACGGGCACGGCCCTCTCCTCCCGGCCGGTGGCCGCGGACGGACGGCTGTACCTGACCGCGTCGGACGGGCGGCTGCTCGCCGTCGACGCGAAGGCCGGGCGGCTGGTGGGCCAGACGAAGCCCCGGATGGGCGGCAGCGGGGGCGTCGTCAGCGGGACACTTCCCGCGCCCGTCGTCGCCGACGGGCGGCTGTACGCGTCCGCGCCCGACGGGTCCGTGTTCGCCGTAGACGCGGCGAACCCCGCCGGGTGGTGACGCGCCCGGCGGGGTTCGGTGGTCGTGCGGGTCAGCCCAGGCGGGAGACGTCGCGGACCGCGCCCTTGTCGGCACTGGTGGCCATCGCCGCGTAGGCGCGCAGGGCCGCGGAGACCTTGCGGTCCCGGTTCTTGGGGGCGTAGACGCCGCCCAGGGCCTCGTGACGGGCCGCCAGGGTGGCCTCGTCGACGAGGAGTTCGATGGAGCGGTTCGGGATGTCGATGCGGATGCGGTCGCCGTCCTCGACGACGGCGATGGTGCCGCCCGAGGCCGCCTCCGGGGAGGCGTGGCCGATGGACAGGCCCGAGGTGCCGCCGGAGAAGCGGCCGTCGGTCACCAGGGCGCAGGACTTGCCGAGGCCGCGGCCCTTGAGGAAGGAGGTCGGGTAGAGCATCTCCTGCATGCCGGGGCCGCCGCGCGGGCCCTCGTAGCGGATGACGACGACGTCGCCCTCCTTGATCTCCTTGCGGAGGATCTTGTCGACGGCCTCGTCCTGCGACTCGCAGACGACCGCCGGGCCCTCGAAGGTCCAGATCGACTCGTCGACGCCGGCCGTCTTCACCACGCAGCCGTCGACCGCGATGTTGCCCTTGAGGACCGCGAGGCCGCCGTCCTTGGAGTACGCGTGCTGCACCGAGCGGATGCAGCCGCCCTCGGCGTCGAGGTCGAGGGTCTCCCAGCGTTCGGACTGGGAGAAGGCGGTGGCGGAGCGCTTGCAGCCGGGGGCCGCGTGCCACAGCTCCATGGCCTCCTCGGAGGCCGTGCCGGAGCGGGCGTCCCACTTCGCCAGCCAGTCCTCCAGGTTGGTGGAGTGGACCGAGGTGACGTCCTTGTTCAGGAGTCCGCCGCGGTGCAGCTCGCCCAGGATGGCGGGGATGCCGCCGGCGCGGTGGATGTCCTCCATGTAGTACGTGCCGCCGGGCGCCACGTTCGGCGCGACCTTGGACAGGCACGGGACGCGGCGCGAGACGGCGTCGATGTCCTTGAGGTCGTAGTCCAGGCCCGCCTCCTGCGCGGCGGCCAGGAGGTGCAGGATCGTGTTCGTCGAGCCGCCCATGGCGATGTCGAGGGCCATGGCGTTCTCGAAGGCCTCGCGGGTGGCGATGGAGCGCGGCAGGACGGAGTGGTCGTCCTGCTCGTAGTGGCGCTTGGTGATCTCGACGATCGTGCGGCCGGCGTCCTCGTAGAGGGCGCGGCGGGCCGTGTGCGTGGCGAGGACCGAGCCGTTGCCGGGGAGGGCCAGGCCGATCGCCTCGGCGAGGCAGTTCATCGAGTTGGCCGTGAACATGCCGGAACACGAGCCGCAGGTCGGGCAGGCGTTCTCCTCGATGCGCAGGACGTCCTCGTCGGAGACGTTCTCGTTCGAGGCGTCGACCATCGCGTCGATCAGGTCGAGCTTGCGGACGGTGCCGTCGACGAGGGTGGCCTGACCGGCCTCCATCGGGCCGCCGGAGACGAAGACCACCGGGATGTTCAGGCGCATGGCGGCCATCAGCATGCCGGGGGTGATCTTGTCGCAGTTGGAGATGCAGATCAGGGCGTCGGCGCAGTGGGCCTCGACCATGTACTCCACGCTGTCCGCGATCAGGTCGCGGGAGGGCAGGGAGTAGAGCATGCCGGCGTGGCCCATGGCGATGCCGTCGTCGACCGCGATGGTGTTGAACTCGCGGGGGATCGCGCCCGCGGCGCGGATCGCGTCGGAGACGATCCGGCCGACCGGGGCCAGGTGGGTGTGGCCGGGGACGAACTCGGTGAAGGAGTTGGCGACCGCGATGATCGGCTTGCCGATGTCCTCGCTCGCTACGCCCGACGCACGCATAAGGGCGCGTGCGCCCGCCATGTTGCGGCCGTGTGTGACGGTGCGGGACCTCAGCTCGGGCATCGGGTTCACTCCCCATGAGTGCGGCCGGCCTTGCGGGGGCGGCCACGACTGTAGATATGAATCAGTTACGAGGCTACGCCCCTGGCCCGCGATACGGACAGCAAGTCCGCATGCCGGGACGGACGGCTCATTCCTCGGTCAGGTAGCGCTGCAGGGTCGGAGCCACCAGGGCGACGATGTCCTCGGGGTCGGCGGACGCGAGGGGCTCGACCTGGACGACGTAGCGCAGGATCGCGATGCCGACCATGTGGGAGGCGGCGAGCTCCGCGCGGAAGGTCGGGTCGGGGACGTCCAGGTCTGCGGCGACGCGCTCCAGGACGCGGCGCAGGACGAGCCCGCGCAGGACCTTCGCGGCGGCCTCGTGCGTGAGGGCGGACCGGATCACGGCGAGCAGCGGGACCCGGGTGACCGGGTTCTCCCAGACGCCGAGGAAGTAGCGGGCCAGGCGTTCGCCGATGCCCTCGGGGCCCTCGCCGAGGATCGCCGGGACCACCATCGCCGGCTCCATGCTGAGCTCGATGGCGGCGGCGAAGAGGTCTTCCTTGCTGCCGAAGTAGTGGTGCACCAGGGCCGGGTCCACGCCGGCGGCCTTGGCGACGCCGCGTACGGAGGTCTTGTCGTAGCCGCGCGCGGCGAACTCGGAGCGGGCGGCGAGGCGGATGCGCTCCTGAGTGCCGGGGCCTTCGTCGGCCTCGTCCTGGCGGGGGCGGCCGGGGCCGCGGCGGCGCGGCCGCACGGGCTCGGTCACGGCCTGCGGGCGCGGTCGCGCCTGTTGGTGGCGGTGGTGGGCGAGGGGGGCGAGGTGGCGGTGGCGAGGTGCAGGCGGGTGAAGGCCAGGGCCTCGGCGAGGTCCGCCTCGCGCTCGGCGGAGGACATGGCGCGCCGCGTGTTGACCTCGATGACCACGTGCCCGTCGAACGACGTGCGGGCGAGCCGTTCCAGCAGCTCGGCGCAGGGCTGGGTACCGCGCCCCGGGACCAGGTGCTCGTCCTTCGCCGAACCGTTTCCGTCGGCGAGGTGGACATGGGCCAGCCGCTCGCCCATCCGGTCGATCATCGCGGTCGCGTCCGTGCGGGCGGTCGCGGTGTGCGACAGGTCGACGGTGAAGTGCCGGTAGTCGTCCTTCGTCACGTCCCACTCGGGCGCGTACGCGAGCATCTCGCGGTCGCGGTAGCGCCAGGGGTACATGTTCTCGACGGCGAACCGGACGTCGGTCTCGTCGGCCATCCGCCAGATCCCGGTCACGAAGTCACGCGCGTACTGGCGCTGCCAGCGGAACGGCGGGTGCACGACGACGGTGGACGCGCCGAGCCGCTCGGCCGCCGCCTGGGCGCGCTGGAGCTTGGTCCAGGGGTCGGTGGACCAGACCCGCTGGGTGATGAGCAGACACGGCGCGTGGACGGCGAGGATCGGCACCTGGTGGTGGTCGGACAGCCGCCGCAGGGCGTCGATGTCCTGGCTGACCGGGTCCGTCCAGACCATCACCTCGACGCCGTCGTAGCCGAGGCGCGCGGCGATCTCGAAGGCGGTCGCCGTGGACTCCGGATAGACGGAGGCGGTGGAGAGGGCGACTTTCGCGGTCGGGATGCGGACTGGTTCTGCCACGGGGACAGGGTACGGGCCCGGCGCCCTCCCGGGGCCTCCCGCCCCTCATCCCGGGGACTCGCGACGTTCCTCCCGAGGACTCGCGACCTTCACCCCGGGGCGTCCCGACGCGCGTCCGGGGCCTCGCGACCCTCCTCCCGGGCCGTCCCGACACGCGTCCCGGGGCCTCGCGACCCTCCTCCCGGGCCGTCCCGACACGCGTCCTGGGCCGTCCGGGCCCGCGCCCCGGGCCGGCCGGCCCTCGTCCGAGGACGTCCCGCCCCTTGCCCGTGCTAGCCGTTCCCCGTCGGCAGGTGGTCCAGCCGGCGCAGGATGACGCCCTCGCGCAGCGCCCAGGGACAGATCTCCAGGTCGTCGACGCCGAAGAGATCCATCGCGGCCTCCGCGACCAGCGCGCCCGCCAGCAGCTGGTTCGCCCGGCCCTCGGAGACGCCCGGCAGGGCCGAGCGCTGGGCGGTCGTCATCGCGGCCAGCCGGGGGACCCACTCCTCCAGGGACTTCCGGGTCAGGTCCCGCTGCACGTAGAGGCCCTCCGCCGAGCGGGCCGCGCCCGCTATGCGGGCCAGCTGCTTGAAGGTCTTCGACGTCGCCACCACGTGGTCCGGGGTCCCGAAACGGCGGAACTCGCCGACCGTGCGCGCGATCTCCGCACGTACGTGCCTGCGCAGCGCCTTGACGTCCAGTGCGTCAGGCGGGTCGCCCGGCAGCCAGCCCGCCGTCAGGCGGCCCGCGCCCAGCGGCAGGGAGACGGCCGCGTCCGGGTCCTCGTCGATGCCGTACGCGATCTCCAGCGAGCCGCCGCCGATGTCGAGGACCAGCAGCTTCCCGGCCGACCAGCCGAACCAGCGGCGCGCGGCGAGGAACGTCAGCCGCGCTTCGTCGTCGCCGCTCAGGACGGGCAGGTCGACACCGGTTTCGGCCTTCACCCGCGCCAGGACCTCGTCCGCGTTCCTGGCCTCCCGTACGGCGCTGGTCGCGAAGGGGAGTACGTCCTCACACCCCTTGTCCTCGGCGGCGTGCACCGTGTCGGTGATCACCGCGACGAGACGCTCGACACCCTCGGGGGTGACGGCTCCGTGCTCGTCGAGGAGCTCCGCCAACCGCATTTCCACCTTGTGCGAGTGCGCGGGCTGGGGGCGCGCGCCGGGGTGCGCGTCGACCACCAGCAGGTGGACCGTGTTCGAACCCACATCAAGGACACCGAGTCTCATAGGGGGAAACGCTACTGCGAGGAACACGGAGGGGTTGCGTGAGGGGCGCTTAGGCTTGGGTTTGTGCCAAATACGAAGAAGGCCAACAAGACCCGGTCGAAGAACGACAAGGGCACCGACGACAACAAGGCCAAGGTCAGGGCCGCGGACGGCGGCAAGGCCAAGGCCAAGGCCGCGCTCGCGGCCGACGAGAAGGGCCTCGACTTCCCCCGGGCCTGGGTGGAGTTCCCCGATCCGGCCGACGACGAGCAGGTCTTCCGCTGCGACCTGACCTGGCTGACCTCCCGCTGGACCTGCATCTTCGGCAGCGGCTGCCAGGGCATCCAGGCGGGCCGGGCCGACGACGGCTGCTGCACGCTCGGCGCGCACTTCTCCGACGAGGACGACGAGAAGCGCGTCGCCACGCACGTGGCCCGGCTGACCCCCGAGCTGTGGCAGTTCCACGACGTCGGCAGCGAGACCGGGTGGACGCAGCTGGACGACGACGGGGAGAAGCAGACCCGCCGCTGGGACGGCGCGTGCATCTTCCTGAACCGGCCGGGGTTCCCCGCCGGGGCCGGCTGCTCGCTGCACATCCTGGCGTTGAAGAGCGGCCAGGAGCCGCTGGAAACCAAGCCGGACGTCTGCTGGCAGCTGCCGATCCGCCGTACCTACGACTGGATCGACCGGCCCGACGACACCCGCGTGCTCCAGGTGTCGATCGGCGAGTACGACCGCCGCGGCTGGGGTCCGGGCGGCCACGACCTGCACTGGTGGTGCACGTCGGCCACCTCGGCGCACGGCGCCGGGGACCCGGTGTACGTGTCGTACCGCGCGGAGCTGACGGAGCTGATGGGCAAGGAGGGGTACGAGGCGCTGGTGAAGCTGTGCGAGGCGCGGCTGGCCTCGCTGCTGCCGATGGCCCCGCACCCGGCCGATCCCGTCTAGGCCTGGGAAACCGACGGCTCCGGGGAAACCGTTCCTCCTGAGGTCGGTGTCGGCGTCGCGGGCTCCGTCGGCGTGGGCGTCGGAGTCGGGGTCGGGGTCGGCGTGGGCGTCGGGGTCGGCGTGGGCGTGGGAGCCGGGGTCGACGGCGGCTCCGGTGTCGGTGCCGGGCGCCCGCGGCCCCGGACGGCGACGACCGCGCCGCCGGGATCCACTCCCACCCTGGCCGACCAGGCCCCCACGGGCTGCGCCTCGGGGTCCACGGCGATCCGCAGGGTGACCGATTCTGCGGGGGCCAGCGTGCCTGCGGTCCGGCTCGCGCGCAGCCATGGCGCGTCGGACCAGAGCCGCCAGTCCACCGGGCTGTCGCCGGAGGCGGTGAGGGTGATCAGCGTGGTGGCGCCGTGGGAGGACGCGGTCACGGTGAGACGGCCGGGGGCGCCGGGACGGCCCGGTTCGGGGGTCGCCGGGGGTCCGGTGCTGATCACCTGGACGGAGACGTCGGGCTCGGCGAGGCCCGGGGCGAAGCCGGGGTGGCTCGCGGTCGCAGCGGCGTTCCCCGCGTTCTCGTACGCGGTCAGCGGGCGGCCGCCGACGTGCGGCAGCGGGATCTCGGACTCGCTCGCGGAGATGCGGGTGGCGTCGCCGCCCACGGCCTCGCCGGTGGTGGGCGCGCCGCGGTAGGCCGCCCACAGGGCCAGGACCGGGGCCGCGACGACGGTCGCGACCACGGTGGTGGTCACCGCCCGGGTGCGCAGCCGGTCGCGGCGGGCCGCGTGGTCCTTGGGGTCCATCGGGAAGCCCGTGCGGTCGAAGCGTGGCCCGGGGCGACGGCGGCCGCGGCCCGAGCGGACCATCACCGCGTGGACGGCGGTGCGGGGGGCGGGGACCAGCGGAAGGGCGGCCGTCTCGACGGCGGAGCCGGGCCAGGGGGCCCCGGCGCCCACGCGTTCGGCGACGCGGCGGCAGCGCGGGCAGTCGTCGACGTGCCGTACGAGCTCGGCGCGCAGGGTGGTGGACAGCAGGACCTGTCCGTCGCCGGTGAGCCGGGAGACGCTGGGGCAGCCACCGGTCTCCACGACGGCGAGGGCGGCGCGGGTGCGCTCCACCTCGCAGGCGGCGCCGGACAGGAGCTCGCGGGCGGCGGCCTCGGACGTGCCGAGGACGGCGGCCAGCTCGGTGACGTCGAGACGGTGGCGGACGGCGAGCTCCAGCGCCTCGCGCTGCTCGGGAGTGGTCCCGGCGGCCTCCGGCCAGGCGAGCCGGGCCAGCTCGGTACGGCGGTAGGCGCTCACGTCAAGCGTGCGGCGGGCCTCGGGGACGCGGTCGGGGTCGGTGCCGGAGCCGGTGTCGGCACCCGGCGCACGGCCGGGATCCATGCGCTCCGGCGCGCGCCGGGCGCAATGCGCTCCCTGCCGCGCGTGCCGCTGCTCGGCCAGCCGCCGCAGGCAGCCCCAGCGGGCGAGCGCGTACAGCCAGGCCCGCCGGTCCCCGTCGTCGGGACAGCGGCCGGGATACCGCTCGGCCACGGCGAGTACGCCGCCCAGCACGTCGGTGGCGGTGTCGTGGTCGCACAGGACCGACAGGCAGTACGTGAACAGGCCGTCCAGGTAGGGCTCGTGCCGGAACGCGTGCGGCTGCTCCCCTTCGAGGGGCGTGCACCCGTGCGCCCGGTGTGCGCCGGTGCGCGGTGAGGAGTGTGCCTGGTTGCTGCTGTTCACCTGGCGACCGTAGGCGGCACGCCGGTGACCTCCCGGAAGCCTTCACCACAATTAGCCCTTACGGGTGAACAGATCGGTGCCCTGCTGACACCGGTGTTGTCGGCTCGCCGACAGCGCTGTCGGCGGTTGCGGCTACCGTGAGCGGCATGGCTGCCCGCACTGCTCGTTCATCCGCCAAGGACCGGCCGTCCTACCGCTGCAACGAATGCGGCTGGACGACCGCGAAGTGGCTCGGGCGGTGTCCCGAGTGCCAGGCGTGGGGCACCGTCGAGGAAATGGGCGCGCCCGCCGTGCGGACCACCGCCGCCGGCCGGGTGTCGACCGCCGCCGTGCCGATCGCGCAGGTCGACGGCAGGACGGCGACCGCGCGCAGCACCGGGGTGGACGAGCTGGACCGCGTACTCGGCGGCGGGCTCGTGCCCGGCGCCGTGGTGCTGCTCGCCGGGGAGCCCGGCGTCGGGAAGTCGACGCTGCTGCTGGACGTCGCCGCGAAGGCCGCCAGCGACGCGCACCGCACCCTGTACGTCACCGGTGAGGAGAGCGCGAGCCAGGTGCGGCTGCGCGCCGACCGGATCAACGCGCTGAACGACCACCTCTACCTGGCCGCCGAGACCGATCTCTCCGCGGTGCTCGGGCATCTCGACGCCGTGAAGCCCTCCCTCCTGATCCTGGACTCCGTACAGACAGTCGCCTCCCCCGAGATCGACGGCGCGCCCGGCGGCATGGCCCAGGTGCGCGAGGTCGCCGGAGCGCTGATCCGCGCTTCCAAGGAGCGCGGGATGTCCACCCTCCTCGTCGGCCACGTGACCAAGGACGGGGCGATCGCCGGCCCCCGCCTGCTGGAGCACCTGGTCGACGTGGTGCTGAGCTTCGAGGGCGACCGGCACGCCCGGCTGCGGCTCGTGCGCGGCGTCAAGAACCGGTACGGGGCAACCGACGAGGTGGG
The DNA here is from genome assembly GCF_040652395.1 of Streptomyces sp. NPDC048269. Classification (NCBI taxonomy): domain Bacteria; kingdom Bacillati; phylum Actinomycetota; class Actinomycetes; order Kitasatosporales; family Streptomycetaceae; genus Streptomyces; species Streptomyces sp. NPDC048269. The sequence continues at coordinate 225,787 of NZ_JBEZLW010000009.1, read as the reverse complement.
CTGCTTCGAGCTGCACGACGAGGGGATCACCGGGCTCGCGGACCCGAGCGGGCTGTTCCTGACCCGGCGCGCCGAGGCCGTGCCCGGGACCTGCCTGACCGTGACCCTGGAGGGCAAGCGCCCGCTGGTCGCCGAGGTGCAGGCGCTGACCGTGGACTCGCAGATCCCCTCCCCCCGGCGCACCACGTCGGGTCTGGAGACCTCGCGCGTCTCGATGATGCTGGCGGTGCTGGAGCAGCGCGGCCGGATCACCGCGCTGGGCAAGCGCGACATCTACAGCGCCACCGTGGGCGGGGTGAAGCTGACCGAGCCGGCCGCCGATCTGGCGATCGCGCTCGCGCTGGCCTCCGCAGCCAGTGACGTCCCGCTGCCGAAGAACCTCGTCGCGATCGGGGAGGTCGGCCTGGCGGGCGAGGTGCGGCGGGTGACCGGCGTGCAGCGGCGGCTCGCGGAGGCCCACCGGCTCGGCTTCACGCACGCCCTCGTGCCGTCGGATCCGGGCAAGGTGCCGACGGGGATGAAGGTCATCGAGGTCGCCGACATGGGCGACGCGCTCCGGGTGCTGCCGCGCGGCCGTTCCCGTACTCCGGCGGCCAAGGAGTAGCTGGTCAGACAGTCCTTACGGGGTCCTCGCGGGCCGTACCTGGCCAAGCCACGACGGGGCCGTGGCGCGCGCCGGTAGACTTTGGGCTGGTCCGCCCGGCCGTACGCACGCCTTCGTGCCCGCGGCGCAGGGCGGCGCAACCCGCGACCGGAGGAGTGCAGTGGCAGCCAAGGACGGGGCAGCAGCCTCCGGCAAGTCGGGCGCCGGCTCCAAGCAGGAGGCCATGATGCGCGCCTCGCTGAGCGCGGTCGCACCTGGTCAGCCACTGCGTGACGGCTTGGAGCGGATCGTCCGCGGCAACACCGGCGGGCTCATCGTCCTCGGCATGGACAAGGCGGTCGATGCCATGTGCACCGGCGGTTTCGTCCTGGACGTGGAGTTCACCGCGACCCGGCTGCGCGAGCTGTGCAAGCTCGACGGCGCGCTCATCCTCGACAAGGACATCACCAAGATCCTGCGGGCCGGTGTGCAGCTGGTGCCGGACGCGTCGATCCCGACCGAGGAGACCGGTACGCGTCACCGCACTGCGGACCGCGTCTCGAAGCAGTGCGGGTTCCCGGTCGTCTCGGTGTCGCAGTCGATGCGGCTGATCGCGCTGTACGTGGACGGGGAGCGGCGGGTCCTGGAGGAGTCAGGCGCGATCCTGTCGCGGGCGAACCAGGCGCTGGCCACGCTGGAGCGGTACAAGCTGCGGCTCGACGAGGTCGCGGGCACGCTGTCGGCGCTGGAGATCGAGGACCTGGTCACGGTCCGCGACGTGACGGCGGTCGCGCAGCGGCTGGAAATGGTCCGCCGGATCGCGACCGAGATCGCCGAGTACGTGGTCGAGCTGGGCACCGACGGGCGGCTGCTGTCGCTGCAGCTGGACGAGCTGACGGTCGGGATCGAGCAGGAGCGGGAGCTGGTCATCCGGGACTACGTGCCGGAGCCGACGGCGAAGCGTTCCCGCACGGTGGAGGAGGCGCTGCCGGCGCTGGACGCGCTGACGCATCCGGAGCTGCTGGAGCTGGGCATCGTGGCGAAGGCGCTGGGGTACACGGGGTCGCCGGAGACCCTGGACTCGGCGGTGTCGCCGCGGGGCTACCGGCTGCTGGCGAAGGTTCCCCGGCTGCCGGGGGCGATCATCGAGCGGCTGGTGGAGCACTTCGGCGGCCTGCAGAAGCTGCTCGCCGCCAGTGTGGACGACCTGCAGGCGGTGGACGGAGTCGGCGAGGCCCGTGCCCGTAGCGTGCGCGAGGGCCTGTCCCGGCTCGCGGAGTCGTCGATCCTGGAGCGGTACGTCTAATCCGGCCGGGGGAGACTCCGGCTTCCCCGCCCCTGGGCTGCGCCGCGGCCCGGGGGACTTCGGTCCCCGCCGTTGCCCCTGGGCTGCGCCGCGGCCCGGGGGACTTACTTCGGCTTCCCCGCCGTTGCTGGGGCTCCGCCCCAGACCCCCCGCCCCACACGCCGGCGGGGCCGGATTGCCCGGAGGGGCTAGTTCTGCTTGAGGACGAATGAGGTTCGGGCCACCGGCATGCCCGGGGACTTGACCTCCACCACGTACGTGTCCGGCGCTGCGGACCCCGCCGGAGGCGACTGGCACTGGTCGGCCGCGCTGAACCGGCGGTCCCACTCCAGCGACTGCTTCGTCTCGCCCTGCGCGGGGACGCGGTAGAACGCGTTGCCCGCGCCCGTCGGGCAGTCCGCCGAGGACCACACCGGCTTGCCGCTGGTCGCCTGAAGGATGGTCAGGACCGCCTGCTTCGGGCCGAGGTCGACCTTGCAGGTGGTGCCGGCGATGTTGCGGGCGACGAGTTCGAGGCGGGGCTTCTCGTTCGCCTCGTACTCGTTCTTCACGCTCTTGACCTCCCACTGCAGCGCGGCCGGCGCGCAGGTGGGCAGGGCCGAGTCCGCCGGGACCGGGGCCGCGCCGCCCGAGCCGGAGCCCGCGCCGGAGGCGCCCGTACCGCTGCCGGGATCGCTGTTCTTGCCCGAGTCCGTGGAGCCCCCGCCCTGGGAACCGCCAGCCCCGCCCGCAGCCGCACCCGCACCCGCGCTGCCGCCGCCCGACTCCGCGCGTCCGCCCGGGGCCTGACTGATCGCCGGACCCGTACCCGCCGGCCCGGGCGTGATCGTGGTGACGGGATCCTTGCCGCCGCCCCGGCCCTTTCCGTTCGTACTCGTCTTCCCGCCGCCGGAACTGACGGTCCATACGGCGAGGAGTGCCAGGAGCGCGACAACGGAAGCCAGCACAGCCCTCCGTCGCCAGTAGATGGAGGAGGGGAGCGGCCCGACCGGATTGCGCAGAGATCCCACGGACGGAACTTTACGAGAGTCCGGGACCCGATCAGTGCCCCACATGCCGCACAGCGGACTTGTTTTGGCGATGATCATCCTGCGGGCGCAACCGGGACCGCCGGGAATCGGCCAAGAGTCTGACGCGGGGGCCGGTCGCGCTTGCGTACGGTCGGTGACCATGAACAGTTCTGACCTCTACCTCGACATCACCGGCTTCGCCCACCGGACCCCCACCTGGGTGCGGTCGGTGTTCGAGGGCTGGACGGAGTACGGGCTGCTGCTCTTCGGAGTGTTCTTCCTGGCCGTCTGGTGGCGCTCCCGCGGGCAGGACCCCCGGTCGGTCGCACTGGCCGTCCTGGCCCCGCCGGCCACCGCCGCCGCGTACGCCGCCTCGGAGGCCCTGAAGTCCACCGTGGACGAGGAGCGGCCCTGCCGCGCCGTCGCCGGGGCCGCGGCCTCGCTGCTCCCGTGCCCGCCGACCGGCGACTGGTCCTTCCCCAGCAACCACTCCGCCCTCGCGGGAGCCGCCGCCATCGCACTGGCCCTGGCCGTACGCCGCCTCGCGCTGCTGACCGTGCCGCTCGCGCTGCTGATGGCTTTCTCCCGCGTCTTCGTCGGCGTGCACTACCCGCACGACGTGGCGATGGGCCTGCTGCTGGGCGGCTCACTGGCCGCCCTCGCCGTCCTGGCGCTCGCCGGTCCCGTCTGTACGATCATCGCCGCCATGCGGGCGAGCGGGGTCCGCGCCGCTGTCTGGTTCACCGGCCCGGGCCCGGCGCGGCAGACCCGAAACGTGCCAGGATGCCGAGTGCCATGACTGCATCCCCCACTTCCTCCCCCGAAACCCCCGAGTCCCCCGAGTCCCCTGGGTCCCCCGGGTCTGCCGAGTCCCCCGGGTCTGCCGGCACCGCCGGCTCCCCCGAGTCCCCCGCCGTCCCCCACCCGCTGCACTCCCCCGTCATCGCGTGGTTCGACGAGCACGCCCGCGACCTGCCCTGGCGCCGCCCCGAGGCCGGCCCCTGGGGGGTCATGGTCAGCGAGTTCATGCTCCAGCAGACTCCCGTCAGCCGGGTGCTGCCGGTGTACGAGCAGTGGCTCGCCCGGTGGCCCCGGCCCGCCGACCTGGCCGCCGAGGCCCCCGGCGAAGCCGTACGGGCGTGGGGGCGGCTCGGTTACCCCCGCCGGGCCCTGCGGCTGCACGGCGCGGCCGTGGCGATAACGGAGCGGCACGGGGGCGACGTACCGCGGGATCACGCGCAGTTGCTCTCGCTGCCCGGGATCGGCGAGTACACCGCGGCCGCCGTGGCCTCCTTCGCGTACGGGCAGCGGCACGCCGTGCTCGACACCAACGTCCGGCGGGTCTTCGCGCGCACCGCCACCGGGGTCGAGTACCCGCCGAACGCCACCACCGCCGCCGAACGGCGTCTGGCCCGGGCCCTGCTGCCCGGGGACGAGGACACCGCGGCGCGCTGGGCGGCGGCCTCGATGGAGCTCGGCGCTCTGGTGTGCACCGCCAAGAACCCCGACTGCGCCCGCTGCCCGGTGGCCGGGCTGTGCGCGTGGCGCCTCGCCGGGAAGCCGGCGCACGAGGGCCCGCCGCGGCGGGCCCAGACGTACGCCGGGACCGACCGGCAGGTGCGCGGCAGGCTGCTCGCCGTGCTCCGGGAGGCGGTGGGCCCTGTCCCGCAGGCCGTGCTCGACACGGTCTGGGAGGAGCCGGTGCAACGCGCCCGGGCGCTCGACGGCCTGGTCTCCGACGGTCTGGTGGAACCGCTCGAGGGCGGGCGCTACCGCCTTCCCCGGACCTGATCCACACCCGGCTGGAAACTGAGTCGAAGATTCCGTTTCCAGCCGGGAAACCGCAGCTCACGGGCACTGTTACACAACCTATGGGTGTCCGTGCGCCCATCGAAGGCTGGCCCGCACAGGCCCGTGACAACCCCTCCGTACCTTCGGATCCGTAAGAGGGCGGTTGAGCGGTTGGTCGGTTGGTCGGAACGGAGGCGGTCTGAGATGGCGCACGGCGAGGTACTCGAATTCGAGGAGTACGTACGCACTCGGCAGGACGCACTGCTGCGCAGCGCCCGGCGCCTGGTCCCGGACCCCACCGACGCGCAGGACCTCCTGCAGACCGCCCTCGTCCGCACCTACGGCCGCTGGGACGGCATCGCCGACAAGTCCCTGGCCGACGCCTACCTCCGCCGGGTCATGATCAACACGCGTACCGAGTGGTGGCGCGCCCGCAAGCTCGAAGAGGTCCCCACCGAGCAGCTCCCGGACGCCTCCGTCGAGGACGGCTCCGACCAGCGCGCCGACCGCGCCCTGCTGATGGACGTCCTGAAGGTGCTCGCGCCCAAGCAGCGCAGCGTGGTCGTGCTGCGACACTGGGAGCAGATGAGCACCGAGGAGACGGCCGCGGCACTCGGGATGTCCGCGGGTACCGTGAAGAGCACTCTGCATCGCGCGCTGGCCCGCCTCCGGCAGGAACTGGAGAGCCGGGACCTGGACATGCGCGCGCTGGAACGCGGTGACCACACCATCCGGTACGAGGGGCGTGAGCGGTGCGCGGCCTGAATGGCCAAGTTCTGACCGGCAGGGGTTCGCTGGTCCTGATGTCGGCGGGGACGGTCGTCCTCGTCGGCACTGCCGTGTTCGCGGTCGGGTGCGCCACGGGCGGCACGGGCCTGCGCGACGGCGGCCCCGCACGGACCGATTCCGTGGCGAAGACCACGCCCAACGCCCCCTCCCCCGACGCCTCCTCGGCCTCGGCGGCCGCCTCCGGCGGGCCCGTCAAGAAGGTCGACCCGGTGGCGCTCCTGAAGGCGGACCCGAAGGTCAGCGCCGAGATCAAACGGGACCTCAAGCCCTGCACGGGCAAGGACTACCCGGTGGACGTGAGCTACGGGAAGGTCACCGGCAGCACCGTCGTCGACATCGTGGTCAACGTCCTGTCCTGCGCCGACGCCCTGGGGCGGGGCTCGTACGTGTACCGCGCGGACGGCGCGACGTACGAGAATGTCTTCTCGGACGAGCAGCCGCCCGTCTACGCGGAGATCGACCGGGGCGACCTGGTGGTCACGAAGCAGGTGTACGGAAAGAGCGACGCGCTCGCCTATCCGTCGGGCGAGGACGTGATCACGTACCGCTGGAACGGGGAGAAGTTCACCGAGCAGGACCGCGTGCACTCCGAGTACAGCAACGTGGTCGACGGCGGGAGCCAGCCCGCCCCGGCCACGACCCAGAAGAACTGAGTACCGAAGAACCGAGGCGAGGCTTCCGCATGGCCGAGACCCATGTCCTGTTCGTGGAGGACGACGACGTCATCCGTGAGGCCACGACCCTGGCGCTGGAACGCGACGGGTTCGTGGTCACCGCCATGCCCGACGGCCTGTCCGGCCTGGAGTCCTTCCGGGCGGACCGGCCCGACATCGCCCTGCTCGACGTGATGGTCCCCGGCATGGACGGCGTGAGCCTGTGCCGTCGCATCCGCGACGAGTCCACCGTCCCCGTGATCATGCTGTCGGCGCGCGCCGACTCCATCGACGTGGTTCTGGGCCTGGAGGCGGGCGCCGACGACTACGTCACCAAGCCCTTCGACGGCTCGGTCCTCGTCGCCCGGATCCGCGCGGTGCTGCGCCGGTTCGGCCACGCAGGCGGCGGCCGGAACGGCGGCCCGGGCGGTGGCAACGGCGAGGACGAGGACGCGGAGCGCGGGGTGCTCTCCTTCGGCGACCTGGAGGTCGACACGGAAGGCATGGAGGTGCGCAAGGCGGGCGCGGCCGTGGCGCTGACCCCGACCGAGATGCGGCTGCTCCTGGAGTTCTCCTCCGCGCCCGGCACCGTGCTGTCGCGCGACCGCCTGCTGGAGCGGGTCTGGGACTACGACTGGGGCGGCGACACCCGCGTCGTCGACGTCCACGTCCAGCGGCTGCGCACCAAGATCGGGCAGGACCGGATCGAGACGGTCCGAGGCTTCGGATACAAGCTGAAGGCCTGAGGCACCGGGCATGAGGCGCTTCACCCTGCGCACGGGGATCCGCTGGAAGATCACACTCGCCATCGCCGCCGTGGGCGCGCTCACCGCCGTCGCACTGAGCCTGGTGGTGCACAGCGCTGCCCGCGTGTCGATGCTGGAGAGTGCCCGCGAGGTGCAGCTGGACCGCGTGCAGTTCATCTCCCGCAACGCCGAGGCCGGGCGCAAGCCTCCCATGGGCGCCAAGCTCAACGACCCGGAACTGCCCGCGCAGCTGCGGGAGAAGGCGCGCTCCGGGCGGCGCGGGACGTACATCCAGGAGTCCGCGAAGGGGGCGCCCGAGGTGTGGGCCGCGGTGCCGCTCGGCAACGGGCAGGTGCTGTCGCTGCACACGCAGTTCCGCGAGAGCGCCAACATGGTGCGCGACCTGGACCGGGCGCTGGTCGTCGGCTCCCTCGCCGTGGTGATCGGCGGCTCGGCGCTGGGCGTGCTCATCGGCGGGCAGATCTCCCGCCGGCTGCGCAAGGCCGCCGCGGCCGCTCAGCGGGTGGCGCACGGGGATCCCGAGGTGCGGGTACGAGACGCGGTCGGGGGCGTCGTACGGGACGAGACGGACGACCTCGCCCGTGCCGTGGACGCCATGGCCGATGCCCTCCAGCAGCGGCTGGAGGCCGAGCGCCGGGTCACGGCGGACATCGCACACGAGCTGCGGACGCCGGTGACGGGCCTGCTGACGGCCGCGGAACTGCTGCCTCCGGGGCGGCCGACCGAGCTGGTGCGGGACCGGGCGCAGGCGATGCGCGCGCTGGTCGAGGACGTGTTGGAAGTGGCCCGGCTGGACAGCGCGTCCGAGCGTGCGGAGCTCCAGGAAGTGGCACTGGGCGAGTTTGTGAGCCGGCGCGTGAGGGCGCTGATGCCGGAGGCCTCCGTACGGATCGTCGCGGACGAGATCGTCAGCACCGACCCGCGCCGCCTGGAGCGGATCCTGGGCAACCTGCTGGCCAATGCCGCGCGGTACGGGCGCCCGCCGGTCCAGGTCGACGTCGAGGGCCGGGTCGTACGGATCCGGGACCACGGGCCGGGCTTCCCGGAGGCGCTGCTGCGCGAGGGGCCGAGCCGGTTCCGGACCGGGTCGACGGACCGCGCGGGCGTGGGGCACGGGCTGGGGCTGACCATCGCGGAGGGGCAGGCGCGGGTGCTGGGCGCCCGGCTGACCTTCCGCAACGTGGCCGCCCCGGGCGGCTCGGAGCGCGAGGGCGCGGCGGCCGGCGCGGTGGCGGTGCTGTGGCTGCCCGAGCACGCGCCGACGACCACGGGAAGCTTCCCGGTGATCAAACTGCCCCAGGGCTGAGGGCTGTCCCCTGATACCCGGCGGGAAACCGGGCCGGCCGCCGTCCGAGTCAGTCCCGGGCGGTACGGGCCGGGGGGTCGTGACTTAGCATCCGTGGCATGACCGACGGCACGAATCCTCAGAGCAACCCGCAGCCCGAGCCCGCCCCGGGGAGTGGTGGCTACGGGTTCCCGCCGGGACCGCCCGCCCAGGGCGGCTACGGCTTCCCGCCCGGCCCGACGGCGCAGAGCGGCTACGGCTTCCCGCCCGGGGCGCCCGCCCAGGGCGGCGGTGGCTACGGCTATCCGCAGCAGCCCGGGCAGCCGAACCCGTACCAGCAGGGCCCGCACCAGCCGGACCCGTACGCGCAGGACCCGGCGGCGCAGCAGGCCCCGTGGTCCCCGGCCCAGTCGCCGGTGCCCGGCATACCGGGCGGCGATCAGCCGGACTGGGAGGCCCTGGCCGACCGCTCCGCGGCCGAGCGGCGCAAGAAGCGGATGTGGATGCTGGGCGGCGGGGTGACCGTACTGGCGCTGCTGGCCGGTGGCGGAACGTTCTTCCTGCTCAACGGCGACAACGGGAAGCAGGACGGGGCGGACGACAACCCGTCCGCGTCGGCGTCCGCCTCACCGGGCGAGACGTCCGGGTCGAAGTCGCCTGCGCCGTACTCCCCGACCGTCGAGGGCGACGCGACCCTGCTGCGCGACAGCAACGGGAAGATCGGCATCCGGCTGGGCCCCGACACGCAGATCGGGCCGGTGGGCAAGCGGTTCCAGATCATCTCGAAGGGGACGGCGAACGCGTACGCACAGGCCGCCGAGCAGGCGGTGGACGTGTCGAAGAGCTTCACCGTCACGGCTCGCGTCTACAACTCCGCCACCAAGGGCGGGCGGATCGCGGTGAGCCAGGGCGACGGGGAGTCGTTCTCGTTCGAGCTGGGTCTCGACGAGGTGAACGGCAAGCAGGCCTGGATCTTCCGCGTGCAGACGGGCGACAAGGGGGCCGCTGCGACCACGCGGACCGTCGCCGCCGAGGGGCTGCCCATGCTCAAGACCGCCACGACGCTGATGGCGACGTACGACGCCGAGAAGAAGATCATCGCCCTCTACGTGGAGGGCAAGAAGGCCGGCGAGATGCCGGTGCCGGGCATCTGGCAGGCCCCCGGACCGCTCCAGCTGGGGCGGTCCAAGCACCACAACATCTGGATCAACGCGTGGCAGGGGGCCATGCACAACATCCGGACCTACGACTCGGCGTTCTCGCAGGAGCAGGTCACCGCCTACGAGGCGGGCAAGCTCGGCGCGACGACCAAGCCGTCGCACTCCTGGCTGCTCACCTGAGGCGTCAGCCGGTCCGGCCGGGTCAGACGGTGACGCCGGCGTTGCGCAGGAAGGCCACCGGGTTGACGGCCGTGCCGTAGTTCGGGGTGGTCCGGATCTCGAAGTGCAGGTGCGGGCCGCTGGAGTTACCGGTGTTGCCGGACAGGGCGATGTTCTGGTTCACGGCGACCTTCTGGCCGATCCGGACCTTGATCTTCGAGAGGTGCGCGTACTGCGAGTACGTGTTGTTCGCGTGCTTGATCACGACGGCGTTGCCGTACGCGGGGCCGTCGCCGCCGCCGTTGGGGCCCGCCTTGACGACGGTGCCGGCGGCCGCGGCCTTGACCGGGGTGCCGACCGGGACGGCGAAGTCCTGGCCGGAGTGCTTGTGCGACCACATGCTGCCGCCCTTGCCGAAGGTCGCGGACAGCGTGTACTTGGCGACCGGCTTGCCCCAGAGGCTGGTCTTCGCGGCGGCCTTGTCACCCGCGGCCTTCGTGCTCGCGGCCTTGGCGCTCGCGGCCTGGGCGGTGGCCTGCTCGGCCACCAGCTCGGCGGTCCCGGCGAGGGCGGTCTGCGTCGTGTCGGCGAACGCGGCGGTCGTCCCGGCCCCGAGAGCCAGCACCGCACCGAGAGCGGTTACACCGACGGCGATACGGGTACGAGGGGTGTTGACGCGCTTCGCGGACATGAATGAGACCTCCGGGGCCGGGGACAAGGACGGGATCGGGCATCAAGCGACCCGGCACGCTGAGCGGTGTGCCGGGCTTGCCCACCCTTGGTAACCCGCGCCCCCTGACATCCCCAAACCTCCCGATTACTACCGGAGGCCGTAGGTACGGCCGGGGCTGTCCGTCCTGTTGACCGCGTCATTACTGGGCCGGTGGTAGGGCAAATCGGACGTTTGGATCTACGAAAGTTCCTAGTAGGTCCGATTTGCCCTGTGCGGCTTGTCACCGGCCCGGGGCTATTGGATCTTCCCTTCGGACCGAAGACCTGCGACCGACGGCAGCCCGCAACTACGCTCCAGCGTCGTGGACGCATCGGTTGCGGGGATCCGGCTAGCCTCGGGGGTCCTGACCCCCCTCCTCAAGAAGCTCTTCCAGGGGGAGGGCGCGGGCGCAGGCCTGGTGGACCGGCCGGTGCGGCTCTCCTCCTACCTGGCCTGGCGCGAGAAACGCGGCCTCGGCGCCGCCGACCTGCGGCTCCTCGCCGACCGCCTGGTGCGCGAGGCCTTACGGGCCCCGGGCGAGCGCCCGCTCCCACCCGGCGAGGAGGCGGGCGTGGCAGCCGCCCTCGCCGCCACCCTGCACGCGCTGGGCGACCTCACCCTCTCGGACGTGGAGGCGGTCCGCCTCGGACCGCGCGCCTTCGCCCGCGAGCTCCTGGCCGCCGGTCCGCCCCCCGGGCTCTCCCGGGACGCCGAACTGTTCCACGCGCGCCTGTTGGACCTGGCCTGCCTGCACATCCTGAACTTCTTCACCCAGCGCTCCACCTTCGTGGCCGCGACCCTCGTGGAGCAGAGCCGGCTGCACGCCGAGACCATCGCCAAGGTGGACGAGCTCCTCACCCGGATCCCCCGCCAGGACGGGCGGGACGCGGCCTTCGAGGACCGCTACCTGGACTACGTGCCCGGCGCCACAGCGCGCTGACCATCTTCGGCCTGGATCTGGCCCCCGGTTCCTCCCGCTGACCGCTGGACGCGGCGTACGTGTCGCTGGAGGCCGACCGGGTCGCGCCGGACGAGCCGGCAGCGAGCGTCGCCCGCCGGACGCTGCCCGCCGACGCGCTCCTCACCGAGTGCCAGCGGATCATGCTGCGCGGCGAAGCCGGATCCGGCAAGACCACCCTCATCCAGTGGCTGGCCGTCTCCACCGCGCGGGGCCCCGGGGAGGGCCTCGTCCCGTTCGTCCTGCCCCTGCGCGCCCTGACGCGCCACGGCGAGCGGCTGCCCTCCCCGCGCGAGTTCCTGGCCGGCTCCCCGCTGGCCGGGGAGGTCCCCGAGGGCTGGGAGGCCCGCGTCCTGCGCGACGGACGGGCCCTGCTGCTCGTCGACGGCATCGACGAGATCCCGGCGGCCGAGCGGGACCGGGCCCGCGACTGGCTCGCCGACATGATCACCGCCCACCCGGACAACCACTGGCTGGTCACCTCCCGGCCCTCGGCGGTCCGGCAGGACTGGCTGGCCGCGGAAGGCTTCGAGGAGGTGCTCCTCACCCCCATGACCCGGGACCACGTCCGCGCCTTCGTCACCCGCTGGCACGCGGCCGCCGGACCGGTCGACCCGGCCCTGGAGACCCGGCTGCTGGACTCCCTGCGCACCAAGCCGGACCTGGGCCCGGCTGGCCACCAATCCGCTGCTGTGCGGACTCATCTGCGCCCTGCACCGCGAACGGCGCGGGTTCCTGCCCTCGGGCCGCAAGGAGCTCTACACGGCCGCCCTGTCGATGCTGCTGCACCGCCGGGACCGCAGCGGGGCCTGCGCCTGCCGGAGCCGGCCGAGGAGCCGCAGCTCCAGCTGCTCCAGCGGCTCGCGTACTGGCTGATCCGCAACGGCCGTACCGAGCTGGACCGGGCACGCGCCGAGACCCTGATCGCGGACGCGCTGCCCGCCGTACCCGCCGTCCGCGCCCTGGGCGAGGCCCCGGCGGTGTTCCGGCACTTCCTGGAGCGCACCGGCCTCCTGCGGGCGCCCACTGCGGACACCGTCGAGTTCGTCCACCGCACCTTCCAGGACTTCCTGGGTGCCCGGGCCGCCCTGGACGAGGGCGGCCTCGGCGAGCTGGCCGCCCACGCGGACGACGACCACTGGGAGGACGTGATCCGGATGGCGGTGGCCCAGGGCCGCCCCCGGGACCGCGCCGAGATCATCCGGAAGCTGCTGGCCCGCGGCTCGCACCGGTCGGTCCTGCTCGCCCTGGCCTCCCTGGAGTACGCGGCCGAGCTGGACCCCGTACTGCGCGCCGAGGTGGAGCGCCAGGCGGGCCGGCTCGTCCCGCCCACCAGCGTGGGCACGGCGCACGAGCTGGGGCGGATCGGGCCGCCTCGTCCTGGAACTGCTCCCACCGCCCGAGGAATCCCCCGAGGGCGCGGCGGCCCTGTACACGGTCCAGGCCGCGGGCGGGGTGCTCTCGGAGCGCGCGATCCCGTTCCTGGCCGGTTACGGCGGCCACCCCTCCTACGAGGTCCGCGCGGAGCTGACCAGGCTCTGGCCGAGCTTCGAGACCCGCAGGTACGCCGCCGAGGTCAATCGGTGACGCCCGAGCACGCGGGCCCCGTCGGCCTGTCCCGTCACCGCGGGCTGCGGTCCGTCGCCCTCGGGGAGTGCTAAGCCCCACGCCACCCGGGCGAGTGGGAAGAGCTCGCCCTGCTCACGGAGCTGGCCGAGCTGGCCGTACCGGACTCGGCCCTCGGCCTCGCCCCCGACGGCCTGTGCATGCCCTCGGTGGAGGCGCAGCACGTGCCCAGGAACTTGGCCCGTGCCCTGGACCTCGCACGCCGGCTGCCCGCGATCTTCCCCGGCCTGCGCTCACTGAGCCTGGCCGGGAAGTACGACGAGCGGGCCCTCCGCGCCGTGCTGCCCTCGCACATCAGCCTGTCCCGCACGTGAAAAGGGGCGGCCCCGGGACTTCTCGGTCCCGGGGCCGCCCCTTCGTACTGCTACCGCTTCGTACTGCTACCGACTGCGGTGGTCACGCGCCCTTCGACAGGTCCGGGCCGGAGCCCGTGGCCTCGATCGGGGGGAGGTCCGGCAGAGCCGACTTCTCCTCGCCGCGGAAGGTGAACTTGGCGTCGTCGCCCTCACCCTCCTTGCCGACGACCACGATCTGACCGGGACGCAGCTCGCCGAAGAGGATCTTCTCCGACAGCAGGTCCTCGATCTCGCGCTGGATGGTCCGGCGCAGCGGCCGGGCACCCATGATCGGGTCGTAGCCGCGCTTGGCGAGCAGGAGCTTCGCGTCACCGCTCAGCTCGATGCCCATGTCGCGGTCCTTCAGGCGCTCGTCGACCTTCGCGATCATCAGGTCGACGATCTGGATGATGTCTTCCTCGGTGAGCTGGTGGAAGACGACCGTGTCGTCGACGCGGTTGAGGAACTCGGGCCGGAAGTGCTGCTTGAGCTCTTCGTTGACCTTCGCCTTCATCCGCTCGTAGCCGGTCTTGGTGTCGCCCTGAGCCGCGAAGCCCAGGTTGAAGCCCTTCGAGATGTCCCGGGTACCCAGGTTGGTCGTCATGATGATGACCGTGTTCTTGAAGTCCACGACCCGGCCCTGGGAGTCGGTCAGGCGACCGTCCTCCAGGATCTGGAGAAGGGAATTGAAGATATCCGGGTGGGCCTTCTCGACCTCGTCGAAGAGGACGACGGAGAACGGCTTCCGGCGCACCTTCTCGGTGAGCTGGCCGCCCTCTTCGTAGCCCACGTAGCCGGGGGGCGAACCGAAGAGACGGGAAACCGTGTGCTTCTCGCTGAACTCCGACATGTCGAGGGAGATCAGCGCGTCCTCGTCGCCGAAGAGGAATTCGGCGAGCGTCTTGGAGAGCTCGGTCTTACCGACACCGGACGGACCGGCGAAGATGAACGAGCCACCCGGGCGCTTCGGGTCCTTCAGACCCGCACGGGTACGGCGGATCGCCTGCGAGAGCGCCTTGATGGCGTCCTTCTGGCCGATGACCCGACGGTGGAGCTCGTCCTCCATGCGGAGCAGTCGCGAGGACTCCTCCTCGGTGAGCTTGAAGACGGGAATGCCGGTCGCGGTCGCGAGGACCTCGGCGATGAGCTCGCCGTCGACCTCGGCGACGACGTCCATGTCGCCGGCCTTCCATTCCTTCTCGCGCTTGGCCTTCGCCGCCAGCAGCTGCTTCTCCTTGTCGCGGAGAGACGCCGCCTTCTCGAAGTCCTGGGAGTCGATGGCCGACTCCTTGTCGCGGCGCACGGCCGCGATCTTCTCGTCGAACTCGCGGAGGTCCGGCGGCGCGGTCATCCGGCGGATGCGCATCCGGGAGCCGGCCTCGTCGATCAGGTCGATCGCCTTGTCCGGGAGGAAGCGGTCCGAGATGTACCTGTCCGCCAGCGTCGCCGCCTGGACGAGGGCCTCGTCCGTGATGGAGACGCGGTGGTGGGCCTCGTAGCGGTCGCGCAGGCCCTTGAGGATCTCGATCGTGTGGGGGAGGGAAGGCTCCGCCACCTGGATCGGCTGGAAGCGGCGCTCGAGGGCCGCGTCCTTCTCGAGGTGCTTGCGGTACTCGTCCAGCGTCGTGGCACCGATGGTCTGGAGCTCACCACGGGCCAGCATGGGCTTGAGGATGCTGGCGGCGTCGATCGCGCCCTCGGCGGCACCCGCACCCACAAGGGTGTGGAGCTCGTCGATGAACAGGATGATGTCGCCGCGGGTGCGGATCTCCTTGAGCACCTTCTTCAGGCGCTCCTCGAAGTCACCGCGGTAGCGGGAACCGGCGACCAGGGCACCCAGGTCAAGCGTGTAGAGGTGCTTGTCCTTGAGGGTCTCGGGGACCTCGCCCTTGACGATCGCCTGGGCCAGGCCCTCGACGACGGCGGTCTTGCCGACGCCGGGCTCGCCGATGAGGACCGGGTTGTTCTTGGTACGGCGGGACAGCACCTGCATGACCCGCTCGATCTCCTTCTCGCGCCCGATGACCGGGTCGAGCTTGGATTCGCGGGCCGCCTGGGTGAGGTTGCGGCCGAACTGGTCCAGGACGAGCGAGGTCGAGGGAGTGCCCTCGGCCGGGCCGCCGGCCGTGGCCGACTCCTTGCCTCCGCCGGTGTAGCCGGAGAGCAGCTGGATGACCTGCTGCCGGACTCGGTTGAGATCGGCGCCCAGCTTCACGAGGACCTGGGCGGCGACGCCCTCGCCCTCGCGGATCAGGCCGAGCAGGATGTGCTCGGTGCCGATGTAGTTGTGGCCGAGCTGGAGGGCCTCTCGGAGCGAAAGCTCCAGGACCTTCTTCGCCCGCGGGGTGAAGGGGATGTGGCCGGACGGGGCCTGCTGCCCCTGACCGATGATCTCCTCAACCTGCTGGCGAACAGCCTCGAGCGAAATCCCGAGGCTCTCCAGGGCCTTAGCGGCGACACCCTCACCCTCGTGGATCAAGCCCAGGAGGATGTGCTCGGTGCCGATGTAGTTGTGGTTGAGCATCCGGGCTTCTTCCTGAGCCAGGACGACAACCCGCCGCGCGCGGTCGGTGAACCTCTCGAACATCGTTTATCGCTCCTCAGAGCGGTCGGGCAGTTCGGGGTCGGTCCCCGCCCTGTCCTTCCGCATGCTAGTCCCGCGGGGCGGGACAGCTCATTCCAACTGCCGACATCCGTCCACGGCTCACCCCCACATCTGCGAGGAAAACCGGCTTGAAGAGCCGACTACTGCTCCAACCCGATGGTGCGAGACGATGTTCCCGCAGGCCAGGCAGATACCCGTCATGCGTGTACGCCGATGGCGAACGGAAGCCCGTCAAATCAGCGTGTCGCCCCGATCCACTAGGAATGTCTTACCCGTAAGGACTGACACTCCATGCCGGTGGCACCGGTTCCCTCCGCTAAGGGCGAACACACTTCCGTCCCGAATGTGGGACTCCACCCCTGCGGATGTTTACGTTCCGCATTGAAACGGATGCCGTGTGTCACATCGACCGTAACCCCGGCCGTAACCCGGAGCCGTGCGGGGAGTTGCTCCGGACATGGTCCTCAGCACCGTTGGCGCCCCCACCGTCCCGCTGCCCCGCGTCCCGGCCGAGGAGGCCGCGTACGCCTCCTGGTACCAGCGGGTGCTCGGCTGGACCGTCACGGGCGGCCCGCCGGTCCAGCTCGTCACGGGGACCCGGTTCGACGTACTGGAGCTGCCGTCCGACGCGGGGGCGGCGCTGCTGGACAGGCCCGTCGTCACCGGGCCGGTGGCCCTCATGGGGCGCCGGATGCGGTTCCTGGTGGCCGCGGGGAGCGCAGAGGAGCTGGAGGGGCTGCTCGACTGGCTGGACTGGGGCGGGGTCGCCCTGGATCTCGCCGCCCTGGGTGCGGGTGGCCGGATCACCGCCCCCGCTCCCCCCGGACAGGCCCCGGACCCTCGGGGAGCCGCCGTGTGGCTGCGACCCCCCGAGCAGGGGTGTGAGGCACTGCTGCCCGCCCTGCCGGGCCTCGGGGAGGGCACCGGGCCCACCCGTCGACCCGATCTCGTACGCCTGGTGGCCGCCGCGGCGACGGAATGCCACCGCGCCCGCCTTCGGCGCCGCACGATCCGGTCCGGTCAGCCCTTGGCCTTCTCGTAGGCCTCGCGGATCTCGGCCGGGACGCGGCCGCGGTCGTTCACGTTGTAACCGTTCTCCTTCGCCCACGCGCGGATCTCGGCGGTGTCCGGGTTACCGGCCGTCGCGGAGGCGCGGCCCTTGGCGCGGGCCGCGGTGGCGCGCCCACCGGTGCGGCGGCCGCCCTTGGTGTACGGGTCGAGCAGACCGCGGAGCTTTTCAGCGTTGGCGGTGGTGAGGTCGATCTCGTAGGTCTTGCCGTCCAGAGCGAACGTCACCGTCTCGTCCGCCTCGCCACCGTCGAGGTCGTCGACAAGAAGGACCTGAACCTTCTGTGCCACCGGGATTTCCTTTCATCGAAAAGCAGTACGCGGAAAGGAAACCGCTTTTGCCTGGAAAACACAAACCCCCGGCGAGAGGTTCGAGACCGCAACAGGGCGGGAAACGTGCGCGATTCGGACATAGGCCACAGGCGGGCGGAGCGCCGGAAAAGCCGCGGTGATCGTTCAGAGGTGCAGAAGCATCCGGCTGTTGCCCAAGGTGTTCGGCTTCACTCGTTCGAGACCGAGGAACTCGGCGACACCCTCGTCATAGGAACGCAGGAGCTCCATGTAGACATCGGTCTCGACCGGGGTCTCACCGATCTCGACGAAGCCGTGCTTCGCGAAGAAGTCCACTTCGAAGGTGAGGCAGAAAACCCGGCTCACCCCGAGCGTGCGGGCCGTCCGCAACAACTGCTCCAGCACCTGATGGCCGACGCCGGCGCCCTTCAAGTCGCGGTCGACCGCGAGAGTGCGTACTTCGGCGAGGTCTTCCCACATCACGTGGAGAGCTCCGCAGCCGACGACCTGGCCGTCGGAGTCGCGTTCCGCGACCCAGAACTCCTGGATGTCCTCGTAAAGGACGACCGGGGCTTTGTCGAGCAGGATCCGCTGCTGCACGTACTGGTCGAGCAGGCGCCGCAGCGCGGGAACATCACCGGTGCGGGCACGGCGGATCGTCACTGTTTCTGCATGCGCAGCGGAAAACTCTCCCATGGCCCCGGACGTTATCGCCCCGGCGCGTCCGGACGCTCGGTGGAGTCCCCCTCGGCTTCGGCCGGCGCGGGGGCTTCGGGCGCGGCCGCCGCCCCGGCGGCGGACTCGGCGGACTCGGACGCCTCGGCGGCCTCGTCATCGTGCTGGACGATTCGGACGGCGTCCCGGAGGGCTTCCCGCTGTTCCGCGGACATCATGCCGAAGAAGGCGACGAGAGCGGCCGCGGGGTTGTCGCTCGTCGACCAGGCTTCGTTCATCAGTGCGGCCGAGTAGGCGGCACGGGTCGAGACCGCCGTATATCGATAGGCGCGGCCTTCCGCTTCCCGGCGGACCCAGCCCTTCTGATGAAGATTGTCCATAACGGTCATGACCGTGGTGTACGCGATGGACCGTTCCTGCTGAAGGTCTTCCAGCACTTCTCGAACGGTGACCGGGCGGTTCCACTGCCACACCCGCGTCATCACGGCGTCTTCGAGTTCTCCCAGGGGGCGAGGCACAACAGCACGATAGTGCGGCTTGTGGGTAATTGCCCGACTATTCGCTCGCCCGCGCGCAAAAAAACCGGGCGCGGAGCCCGAGGCCCTGCGCCCGATACCCGAAGGGTTCTACTTCTGAGGCTGGCGGGTGGCCTCGGCCCGGGCGATCACGGCGTCGACCGCCGCGTCCTCCTTGGCCTTGTTGGCGCCGCCCTGGCTCTTCACGATCGTCACGACGAGAGCGATGAAGAACGCGGCCATCACGACGGGGGGCACGAGCGCGGAGACGTAGTCCATGTCCTCAGCGTAGCTACATGGCGGCGCGCTCGGCCGCCGGGGGCGGGGTGGGCTTGCGGCGCGGCGGGAACACCTCGCCGGGCGTCGGGACGGGCCGCCCGGGCTGTGGGGGGCGCGGCGGCTCCTTGGGCTGGGGCGCCGGGCGGTCCGGCTGCCCGTCCCGTCCGCCGGCCAGGGCCAGCAGCCGGGTCCGGGGCGCGGGGGCGGTCGAAAGCCGCCGGCGTACGGAGCGCTCCGCGACGGCCTGGGCGCGGTCCAGCAGCGCGGCCGCGACCGGGTTGGCGCGCAGGGCGCGGAGTGCGGCGAGGTCGTCGGGTACGGGCTCGTAACCGGCGGCGAGGGCGTCCTGCAGGAGTTCCAGGTAGCCGGAGAGGCTGCCCGGCAGAGCGCCCCGGTAGCGGGCCAGATCCTCGACGAGGAAGGCTCTGAGCCGGGCCGCCTCCTGGACCACGTCGTCCACCGACTGCGCGAGGCGCAGGCAGTCCTGGACCTCCTCGGCCGCGAGGGGAACCGAGGAGGACTGAAGGGCGTGGGCGAGCGAGCGCCTGAGCACGTGCAGCTCAGCGGCACTGAACGCCATGCCGCCGCGGGATCCGTAGGGCGTGGGCATGGGCCGAAGATACGCGCTAATCGGACAAAATCCCCTGAGGGTGAGCGGTCTCGGCGCGGCGGGTCCCTCAGCCGGTCTCTTTGACCGCGCGGAGGAATTCGGTCCAGGCGGCCTGGGTCGTGGCGAGGACCAGGTGCGCGGGGTCGGCGTGGTCGGCGACGCGCACCAGGGTGCCGGGTGCGGCGGAGACGTAGACGCAGGCGTCTTCCTCTCCGCAGAACGAGGACTTCTGCCACGTGGGCTGAGCGGTCATGGTGTCTCCTCCGGGCACGGTCGCCGGTCATTCCGTGGAGACGTTATCTCCGTGACCGGCCCGGACCCGTGACTTCCCGGTAATTCGGAGTTTCGCACCACTGGCCTTACGGGTGCGCGCGGGGGCCGCTGCGCGGAGCTGGTCCCCGCCCCGCCCCTTCTCCGTTTTCCCGGGGCTCCGCCCCCGGACCCCGCGATCGCGCGCGGCGCTCAAAGACCCGGGGCTCCGCCCCAGACCCCGCGCCTCGAACGCCGACGGGGCTGGGTTTGGCCTCGAACGCCGGTCGGGCTCACACGCGGCTCACAGGCGGGCCGTGAATTCCGATACCGCCGAGGTCACGTCCGACGGGGTCCAGGACAGGCCCGGGGTCGTGACTTCGATCTCGGTCATCGACACACCTGGTGTGGACGTCGGGGACCAGCGGCGGAACAGGACCCGGCCCGTCTCCTCCGCCGTGCGGACGCCCGCCTCGGTCAGCCGGTCCGCCTCGTACGGCAGCCACACCTGGAACTGGTGCGTGTGCGGCTCTTCCGGGTTGATCCGGAACCAGGGGATCCCCGACGCGGTGAGCGCCGGGCCCAGCGCGGCCGCCACCAGCCGCGCCTGCGCGACGTACGACGGCAGCCGCGGAAGTTCCCCCTCCAGCCCGGCCAGCGCCGCGAGGGCCTGCGGGAACTGGCGGAAGACCTGGCCCCCGTACCGGTGTCGCCAGACCCTGGTCTCCTCCACGAAGCCCCGGGCCCCGGCCAGGGCCGCCCCGCTCAGCCCGCCGAGCGACTTGTAGAACGAGACGTAGACCGAGTCGGCCAGCCCCGCGATCTCCGTCAGCGGGCGGCCGAAATGGACCGTGGACTCCCACAGCCGGGCCCCGTCGAAGTGCACCACCGCCTCCCGGTCCCGGGCCGCGCCGACCAGCTCCTCCAGTTCCTCCCACGTCGGCAGGAGGAAGCCCGCGTCCCGCAGGGGCAGCTCGAGCATCAGCGTGCCGAACGGCTCCGCGAGACCGGAGACCTCCGCCGCCGACGGCTGGCGGGCCTCCGTCGTCGGGTGCGCCACCCGGAGCCCGGAGACCGTCGAGAGCGCGCCCCCCTCCCAGCGCTCCGGATGGCTCATCGGGTGCAGCGCCACCACCGGGTTCCCGGTCCGCCCGGCCCAGCACCGCAGCGCGACCTGCTGCGCCATCGTCCCGGTCGGGAAGAACGCCGCGTCCTCGGTGCCCAGCAGCTCCGCGACACGCCGCTCCAGTACGTCGACGATCCCGTCGCCGTACACGTCGGCGGGCTGGTCCATGTCGTACGGGGCCCCGGCGAGCGGGGCAAGCAGCTCCGCCATCGTGGGCTCACGCAGGGAGCCGGAGAGCTTGCGCTCCGCCGCCCGCCAGGCCGCCACCTGCCGCTTGTCCCGCTCGGTGTCCTCATCCATGGCCCGAATCATCGCCGACCGGCCAAAGGGCCCAGGGGCTAGCATGGCGGCGTATCGTCCGGTACCCCCCGCGGACTGGAACGGAAGGCCCTCCCCGCGTGAACCCAACACAGCAGCCACGCCCTGCCCGGCTGGCGGTCGGCGTCGTCGGAGCCGGCCGGGTCGGCCCCGCGCTGGCCCGCGCGCTCCAGCAGGCCGGACACCGGCCCGTCGCCGTCTCCGGCGTCTCCGACGCCTCGGTGCGCCGCGCCGCGCGGATGCTGCCCGACGTGCCCCTCGTCCCACCGGCACAGGTGTTCGAGCTCGCCGACCTGGTCCTCCTCACGGTGCCGGACGACGCGCTGCCGTCCCTCGTCGAGGGGCTCGCCGAGACCGGTGCGATCCGGCCGGGACAGCTCCTCGTCCACACCTCCGGGCGGTACGGGACCTCCGTGCTCGACCCGGCCCGGCGCGCGGGCGCGCTGCCCCTGGCCCTGCACCCCGCGATGACCTTCACCGGTACCGAGGTCGACGTGCAGCGCCTGGCCGGCTGCTCCTTCGGCGTGACCGCCCCCCCGGAGCTGCGGCTCGCCGCCGAGGCCCTGGTCATCGAGATGGGCGGGGAGCCCGAGTGGATCGCGGAGGACGACCGCCCGCTCTACCACGCGGCCCTCGCCCTCGGCGCGAACCACCTGGTCACCCTGGTCGCCCAGTCGATGGAGCTGCTGCGCATGGCCGGGGTCGAGCACCCCGACCGGATGCTCGGCCCGCTGCTCGGCGCCGCCCTCGACAACGCGCTGCGCTCCGGTGACGCCGCCCTGACCGGGCCGGTGGCCCGCGGCGACGCCGGCACGGTCGCCGCGCACGTCTCGGAGCTGCGCAAGCACGCGCCCGGCACGGTCGCCGGATACCTGGCCATGGCCCGCACCACCGCCGACCGGGCCCTCGCGCACGGTCTGCTCAAGCCCGAGCTCGCCGAGGACCTGCTCGGCGTCCTCGCGGACGAGGACGGCGACGCCCGATGAGCGAACCCCTGCTGCTGCACACCGCCGAGGAGCTCCACGGGCTCCCGCGCACCGGCCGCCGGGCCGTGGTGATGACCATGGGCGCCCTGCACGAGGGCCACGCCACCCTCATCCGCACCGCCCGCGAACAGGCCGGCCCCGGCGGGCAGGTCGTCGTCACCGTCTTCGTCAATCCCCTGCAGTTCGGGGCGAACGAGGACCTCGACCGCTACCCGCGCACCCTCGACGCCGACCGGCGGATCGCCCAAGAAGCGGGAGCCGACGCGGTGTTCGCCCCCGCCGTCGACGAGGTCTACCCTGGCGGCGACCCGCAGGTGCGGATCAGCGCCGGCCCCATGGGCGAGCGCCTCGAAGGGGCCACCCGCCCCGGCCACTTCGACGGCATGCTGACCGTCGTCGCCAAGCTGCTCCACCTCACCCGCCCCGACCTGGCCCTCTTCGGCCAGAAGGACGCGCAGCAACTGGCCCTGATCCGGCGCATGGTGACCGACCTGAACTTCCCCGTCGAGGTGGTCGGCGTACCGACCGTCCGCGAGGAGGACGGGCTGGCGCTGTCGTCCCGCAACCGCTACCTCTCCCCCGCCGAGCGGCGCACCGCCCTGGCCCTGTCCCGCGCCCTGTTCGCCGGACGCGACCGGCTCGCCGCGCAGGCGGCGCTGCGGGCCCGCGCCGAGGCCGCCCCGGCCAGCGACGAGCGGGCCAGCGCGCTGGCGAAGCTCGGCGAGATCCGCGCCTCGGCGGACGCGCACGCCGTGTCGGCGGCGGGCTGCGGGCTGCCGGACGCCGTACGGGCCGCGGCGCAGCACATCCTGGAGGAGGCGGGCCGGCACGAGCCGCCGCTCCAGCTGGACTATGTGGCGCTGGTGGACCCGCAGGACTTCACCGAGGCCGGTTCCGGGTTCACCGGGCAGGCCGTCCTGGCCGTCGCCGCGAAGGTCGGCACGACCCGGCTGATCGACAACATCCCACTGGAATTCGGAGCACATTCGTGAGCACCCCAGGCAGAGACCCCCGGTCGGGCGGCGCAGGCACCGGCATACGGCTGCACGCACCCGCCCCCGGCTGGTCCGTCGACGCCGACGTCGTGGTCGTCGGCTCGGGCGTCGCCGGGCTGACCGCCGCGCTGCGCTGCGCCGCCGCCGGCCGCCGTACGGTCGTGGTCACCAAGGCACGGCTCGACGACGGCTCCACCCGCTGGGCCCAGGGCGGGATCGCCGCGGCCCTCGGCGAGGGCGACACCCCCGAGCAGCACCTGGACGACACCCTGGTCGCGGGCGCGGGCCTGTGCGACGAGGCCGCCGTCCGGCTCCTCGTCACCGAGGGCCCGGACGCCGTCCGCCGGCTGATCGCCACCGGCGCCGTCTTCGACACCTCCACCGAGACCGGCGAGATAGAGCTGACCCGAGAGGGCGGCCACCACCGCCGCCGGATCGCGCACGCGGGCGGCGACGCCACCGGAGCGGAGATCTCCCGGGCGCTGGTCGAAGCCGTGCAGGCCGCGGGGATCCGTACGGTCGAGAACGCGCTCGTACTGGACCTGCTCCAGGACGTGCAGGGCCGTACCGCCGGTGTCACGCTGCACGTCATGGGCGAGGGCCAGCACGACGGGGTCGGCGCCGTCCACGCGCCCGCCGTGATCCTCGCGACCGGCGGCATGGGCCAGGTCTTCTCCGCCACCACCAACCCGTCGGTGTCGACGGGCGACGGGGTGGCGCTCGCACTGCGCGCCGGGGCCGAGGTCTCGGACCTGGAGTTCGTCCAGTTCCACCCCACGGTGCTCTTCCTCGGCCCGGACGCCGAGGGACAGCAGCCCCTGGTGTCGGAGGCGGTGCGCGGCGAGGGCGCGTACCTCGTCGACGCGGACGGCGTCCGCTTCATGCTGGGCCGGCACGAGCTCGCGGAGCTGGCCCCGCGCGACATCGTCGCCAAGGGCATCATGCGCCGCATGCAGGAGCAGGGCGCGCGGCACATGTACCTGGACGCCCGGCACTTCGGCGCCGAGATGTGGGAGCAGCGCTTCCCGACCATCCTCGCCTCCTGCCGCGCGCACGGCATCGACCCGGTGACCGAGCCGATCCCGGTCGCACCTGCCGCGCACTACGCGTCCGGCGGCGTACGGACCGACCTGCACGGGCGCACCACCGTCCCCGGCCTGTACGCGTGCGGCGAGGTCGCCTGCACCGGTGTGCACGGCGCGAACCGGCTGGCCTCCAACTCCCTGCTGGAGGGCCTGGTCTTCGCCGAGAGGATCGCCGACGACATCACCGCGCAGGCGCGCACCGGCAACGGCCCTGGCATACCGGTCCCCTCGACCGGCCCGCTGCAGCCCGCCGAGGCGCGGTACGAGATCCAGCGGATCATGACGGACGGCGCGGGCGTGCTGCGCTCGGCCGAGTCGCTGCGTACGGCCGCCGAGGCGCTCGAAGGCCTGTACGCCACCGCCCTGAACAACCTCGAAGCGCACGGCAAGACCGCCGAACCGGGGGTGGACACCTGGGAGGCCACGAACCTGTTGTGCGTGGCCCGGGTGCTGGTCGCCGCCGCGCAGCGGCGCGTGGAGACCCGCGGCTGCCACTGGCGCGAAGACCATCCGGACCGGGACGACGCCGCCTGGCGCCGCCATCTCGTCGTCCGGCTCTCGGCGACCGAGAAGCGCGCCCTGGTCGTCGTCCCCACCGACTCCGCGGACTTCCCGTCCGTGCACGTCCCCCCGAGTACCCAGAGCCTGGAGCAGTGACCGTGAGCACCCCCGAACTTCCCCTGATCGACCAGAACGACGGCGGCTGCGGCGACGACTGCGCCTGCGGTGACGGCGAGGAGAGCGGCCTCGACCCGGCGCTGGCCCAGCTGCTCGCGGACGCGGGCCTGGACCCCGTCGAGGTCGAGGACATCGCCCACATGGCGCTCTCCGAGGACCTGGACGGCGGTGTCGACGTCACCACCGTCGCGACCGTGCCCGAGGAGGCCGAGGCGATCGCCGACTTCGTCGCGCGCGAGGACGGCGTCGTGGCCGGTCTGCGCATCGCCGAGGCCGTGTTCTCCGTGGTCTGCACGGAGGCCTTCGAGGTGGAGCGGCACGCGGAGGACGGCGACACCGTCACGGCCGGGCAGCTGCTGCTGTCCGTGCGCTCGCGCACCCGCGACCTGCTCACGGCGGAGCGCAGCGCGCTGAACATCATGTGCCGGCTGTCCGGCATCGCGACCGCCACCCGCCGCTGGGCGGACGTGCTGGAGGGCACGAAGGCCAAGGTCCGCGACACCCGCAAGACCACCCCGGGCCTGCGCGCGCTGGAGAAGTACGCGGTGCGCTGCGGCGGCGGCGTCAACCACCGGATGTCACTGTCGGACGCCGCCCTGGTCAAGGACAACCACGTGGTGGCGGCGGGCGGCGTCGCGCAGGCCTTCAAGGCCGTACGGGAGTCCTTCCCGGACGTCCCGATCGAGGTCGAGGTCGACACCCTGGAGCAGATCGGCGAGGTCCTGGAGGCGGGCGCCGACCTGATCCTGCTGGACAACTTCACGGTCGAGCAGACCGCCGAGGCCGTGGCCCTGGTGGCCGGGCGCGCGGTGCTGGAGTCCTCGGGCCGCCTGACCCTGGACACCGCCCGGGCGTACGCGGAGACCGGGGTGGACTACCTGGCCGTCGGCGGGCTGACCCACTCCTCGCCGATCCTGGACATCGGCCTCGATCTGCGCGAGGCGGTGTAACCCGTGCTCCTCACCATCGACGTAGGCAACACCCAGACGGTCCTGGGCCTGTTCGACGGTGACGAGATCGTCGAGCACTGGCGCATCTCGACCGACCCCCGGCGCACGGCGGACGAGCTGGCCGTGCTCATGCAGGGCCTGATGGGGATGCACCCGATGCTCGGCAGCGAGCTGGGCGACGGCATCCACGGCATCGGCATCTGCTCGACGGTGCCGTCGGTGCTGCACGAGCTGCGGGAGGTCACCCGGCGCTACTACGGGGACGTCCCGGCGGTGCTGGTGGAGCCCGGCATCAAGACGGGCGTGCCGATCCTCATGGACAACCCCAAGGAGGTCGGCGCGGACCGCATCATCAACGCGGTCGCGGCGGTCGAGCTGTACGGGGGCCCGGCGATCGTGGTCGACTTCGGTACGGCGACCACCTTCGACGCGGTGTCCGCGAAGGGTGAGTACGTGGGCGGGGTGATCGCCCCCGGCATCGAGATCTCGATGGAGGCCCTCGGCGTACGGGGCGCACAGCTGCGGAAGATCGAGCTGGCCCGCCCGCGCAACGTGATCGGCAAGTCGACGGTCGAGGCGATGCAGTCGGGCGTGCTGTACGGCTTCGCGGGGCAGGTCGACGGGGTCGTCACCCGCATGGCCAAGGAGCTGGCCGGCCCGAACGGCGACCCGGACGACGTCCGCGTGATCGCCACCGGCGGCCTGGCCCCGATGGTCCTCGGCGAGTCCTCGGTGATCGACGACCACGAGCCGTGGCTGACGCTGATCGGCCTGCGGCTGGTCTACGAGCGCAACGCGCCCAACTTCGAGTAGCGGGCGGCCGCCGCGGGCCCCCGGCTCCCCTCGCGCGCGGGTGGGTGGGCCGGGGGCCCGCGCGGGTGCGTGCCGGCCGGCGCGCGGAGGTCCCGTACGGGATCACCTCCGGGCGGTGAGCCTCCGCAGCGCGGCGCGCCACGGGTGACCGCCCGGGCGGCCGTCCAGCACTGCCCGGAACTGCTCGTACTCCCGGGCCGCGTGCAGCACGGCGAGATCGTCCCGCCCCGGCGGCGGGGGCATCGGGTCGCCGTGCTGGGACGCCCGGTAGGTGTCGATGAGGTACTGCTCGATCGCACTCATGTGTCCACCCTCACCCCGTGACCGCCGGGCCGCACCCTCCAGAATGGCCTGATGAGCGTCACCATCGACATCGCCGGCCTGCCCGCCGAGCGGATCTCCTTCACGCCCTCGCCGCTCGCCGAGCTCTGCATGGCGCTGCACGCGCTCTCGCAGCCCGCCCACCACCCGGCGCTCAGCTCCTGGACCACCGCCACCTCCGCCGCCCTCGACCCGTGCCTCGCGGACCGGCTGCTGGAGGGCGACTTCATGTGGCGGAGTTCCTTCGCCGACATCTTCATGCCCTTCGCCGGAGTCTCCGGCGGGGCCGGGCTGCCCGCCGCGACCCTGGCCGAGGAGCTCGACGTACTCGACCGGCTGGACGACGAGCGGTTCGTGATGGCCGCCCTGGAGCACTGCTGGCTGGCCCTGTACGACGAGGGCGGCTGGCCCTCCCCGCTCACCGATCCGGCGGCGCGGGCCAGGGCGCTGGAAACGGCCGCCGCCCGCGGCCCCCGCCAGCTGAACTTCTCGCTGCGCCTGCTGGACGACACCGCCGCCGTCCGGGTGTGGATGCGGCGGCTCCTGGAGGACTGCGACGAGGCCTTCTTCGCCGAGACCTGGAAGCGCGTCGAGCCGGGGCAGAGCGCCGACGCCCGGCACAAGACCGAGCTGCTGCGCCGCAAGGGGCTGCCGGCCGCGCTGAAGGAGGTCTCGGGCGCGCTCAGCGTCGACGAGGGCCGCACCACCATCACCGCCGACAAGATGGTCAACGGCTCGACCACCGCCACCGACCCCCGCCTCGGCCCCGGCCTGGTCTTCATACCGACCAACTTCGGCTGGCCGCATCTGCTGGTGCTGCACGCACCGGGCTGGCGGCCGGTGGTCCACTATCCGCTCGGCACCCCCGAACTGGCCGCCGCGCCCGGCTCGGTGGAGCTGCTCCAGCGGCGGATGGAGGCCCTCGCCCATCCCCTGCGGATGATGCTGTGCCGGAGTCTGGCCAGGGCCCCGTACACGACGAGCGAGCTGGCGACCGTGCACGGGATCACCGCTCCGGAGGTGTCCCGGCATCTGGCCGTATTGAAAAAGGCCGGTCTGATCCATACGCGGCGCCAAGGACGTTATGCCCAGCACCAGTTGGATCTGCCCGCGGTCGCCCGCATCGGCTCGGACTTCATCGAGGGCATCCTCCGTTAGGCGCAAGGTCGCCGATATACGGATTTCATGAACCGGAATCAGTTAAAACTCTGGCCAGAGTGGCTCCCCGCTGCTTAACGTGCGTCCACCGTTCCGCCTGCTCGCACTTTGCCGTGGAAGGACCTCCATGCCCTCTCGCCGTATAGCAGCAGCAACCGCCGCCCTCGCCGCCGCGGCGCTCGTCTCCCCGCTGCTCCTCGCGGGGCCCGCCGGTGCGACCGGAAGCCCGCAGAGCGACGCCGCACGAGGTGACGCACTGGCCAGGAAGCTGGTCAAGGACGCGACCGGCAAGGGCGCCTTCAACCATCTGAAGGTCTTCCAGTCGATCGCCGACTACAACAACGGCACGCGCGTGGCGGGTTCCAAGGGCCACGAGCAGTCCGCCAAGTACGTCGAGGCCGTGATGCGGGCGGCCGGATACAAGGTCACGAAGAACGAGTTCGACTTCGTCTACGTCGAGACCATCGCCGAGAAGCTGACGGTGAACGGCTCGAACGCGCACGACGTCCCGATCCACCTGATGACGTACACGGCGAGCTCTCCGGAGGGCGGCGTGACGGCCCAGGTCGCCGTCGCGCCGGTCGACGCGGACGGTACGAACGGCTGCGAGCCCGGCGACTTCGCGGCCGGCGCCTTCACGGGCAAGATCGCCCTGGTCAAGCGCGGCGGCTGCACCTTCGCCGTCAAGCAGGCCAACGCGGCGGCGGCCGGCGCGGTCGGCGCGGTCATCTACAACAACACCACGGGCGCCCTGAGCGGCACCCTCGGCGACGCGAACGCGGGCAAGGTCCCGACCGGCGGCATCAGCCAGGCGGACGGCGAGAAGCTCGCGGCCGACGCCGCGGCCGGCCCGGTCGAGGTCACGCTCGACATCCGCGAGTTCCGCGAGAACCGCACGACGTACAACGTCGTCGCGGAGACCCGCGGCGGGGACGAGAGCAACACCGTCTTCCTCGGCGCGCACCTCGACTCGGTCGCGGCGGGCCCCGGCATCAACGACAACGGCTCCGGCTCGGCCGGCATCCTCCAGGTCGCGCAGCGCCTCGCGAGCAGTCAGACGAAGATCAAGAACAAGGTCCGGTTCGCCTGGTGGTCGGCGGAGGAGTACGGCCTCCTCGGATCCGAGGCGTACGTCGCGGGGCTGACGGACGCCCAGAAGAAGCAGATCAAGCTCTACCTGAACTTCGACATGATCGCCTCGCCGAACTCCGCGTACTTCGTGTACGACGGCGACAACTCGGACGGGGTGGGCGCGGGCCCCGGCCCGGAGGGCTCCGCCCAGCTGGAGAAGGGGATCACCGACTTCCTCGACTCCAAGAAGATCCCGCACGCGGGCACGGACTTCTCGGGCCGCTCGGACTACGGCCCGTTCATCGAGGCCGGCATCCCGTCGGGCGGTACGTTCACGGGCGCCGAGGGCATCAAGACGCCGGAGGAGGCCGCGAAGTTCGGCGGCCGGGCGGGCGTCGCCTACGACGTGAACTACCACGCCGAGGGTGACGACATCACGAACATCGACCAGAAGGCGCTCGACATCAACGTCGACGTCATCGCGGACGCGGTGGGCCACTACGCCTTCGACCTGGCCCCGCTCTCGAAGCCGGTCGTCTCCGTGCCGACGCCGGGCGGCGGCAGCGGCGGCGGCCTGCACGAGGGCCACGACGAGGTCCGGCAGTAGTCGCTCACAGGCAGCCGAAGGGGCCGGGATCCCGCTCACGGGGTGCCGGCCCTTCGCCGTCTCCCGCGGGGTGCCGGCCCCTTCGCCGTCTCCCGCGGGGCTACGGGGTGCCCCGCGACCACCTCGTGGTGACGTACGCGATCGCCCGGGCGGTCTCGTCCAGCCGGCGGGAGCCGGAGCGGGTGGTCCTGCTCAGTTCCACGTGCAGGAAGCGGGTGCCCTGCTCGGCGGCGAGCCGGCCCTGCTCGTTGGTCCGGCCCGACAGCTTGCAGGTGGCGGACCACGCCCGGCACACCTCGAAGCCTTGCCCGTCCAGCTTTCCGGCGAGCCGCTCGGCGTCCTCGGCCGCCCGGCTCCCCGCGCCGGTGGAGACGACGGAGTCGGTGCCGGGGGCGGAGTCGTCGGCGAAGCCGTGCAGTTGGATGCCCGGCAGGCCGCGCCGGGCGAGTTCCGCGATCACGGCGTGGAAGACCGAGTCCGTGCGGTGCGCCATGTCGGCCGGGGCTCCCTCGCCCCCCTCGTCCGCCTCGTCACCGGCTCCGCCCGCGCGGGGGCCCGTGCCCGTGCCCGCCGTACGGTGGGCTCCCGCCATGACCATGACCCCGCCGGGGGCGCCGCGCAGCACCCTGGCCCCGAGCCGCTCGGTGCCCTGGTCGGCGACGGGGTGCGGAACCTGGACCGACCAGCGCGGGGGCCCGTCGAGGGCGACGTAGACGCGGCCCCAGCCCCGGGTGGCGGAGCCGGACCGGCCCGCCGCGTCGGAGACCTCCGCGAAGCGGCGTCCGCCGACCGTGTCGGTGAACACGTCGAGCCTGTAATCCACCTCGGCCAGCCGAGTGCGCGCCTCGTCGACCTTTCCCTCGAAAAGGGCGGAAACACCCTGAACAATGATCGTTTTCTCGGTCTGCGCGGGCACACGATAGCCGCCCGTCGTGCCGAATTCCGCGGCGAAGCGGGTAACCCGGCCGAGTAGATCTATGTCCTCCGCCACAGGAGACGGAGAGGGAGCAGCTCCCTTTTTGACCGAATTGATTGGATGAAAAGCGGCATAAGCCGCCAGTGCCATGATCACGCCGCAAATGATCACGCCAATCGTTACGTTGTTTGTGAACTTCACAGTTTTCACTGGCTGAAAATAGCTGAGTGAAAATCGCCCCCGCCCGTCCGGTCTCCGCCCTGACCCGCGCCGTGCTCCTCCCGCTGAGCCTCTCGCTCGCGGGGTGCGGCCTGATCGGCGGCCCGCAGGAGAAGCCGGAGCCGGCTACGGGCGGCACGGCGGACGGAAGCGCCAAGAGGGCGGGCCGGTCCTTCACCGTCGCCGCCGCGGGCGACATCCTCATCCACCCGCAGCTGACCGACCAGGCCGCCCGGGACGCCAAGGCGGCCGGGCACACGGGGTACGACTTCGACCGGATCATGGCGGGGGTCGAGCCGGTCATCAGCAAGGCCGACCTCGGCATCTGCCACATGGAGCCGGTCCTGGGCCAGCCGAACGGCCCCTTCCAGACCTACCCCGACTTCCTCGTCCCGCCGCAGATCGCCAAAACGATCAAGAACATCGGGTACGACACCTGCTCGACGGCCTCGAACCACACCCTCGACCACGGCCCGGAGGGCGTCTTCCGCACCCTGGACACCCTGGACCGGGAGGGCCTCAAGCACACCGGCTCCGCCCGGAGCAAGGAAGAGGACGACAAGCCCCTGATCCTGGACGTCAAGGGCGTCAAGGTCGCCCAGATCTCCTTCGCCTTCGGGTTCAACGGGCGCGAGGTCCCCAAGGACAAGCCCTGGCTGGCCAACCTCATCAGCTTCAAGGCCATCGCCGCGGCCGAGAAGAAGGCCCGCGCGGCCGGCGCCGAAGTCGTGATCCTGTCCATCCACTGGGGCCGCGAGCACCAGCCGAACCCGAGCAACCCGCAGCTGGAACTGGCCCGCCGGATCGCCGAGGAGACCGGGATCAACCTGGTCATCGGCCACCACGCCCACGTCGTGCAGCCGATGGAGAAGGTCGACGGCACGTGGGTCGCCTACGGCCTCGGCAACCAGCTCGCCCGCCACGACGTGCCCAGCGGGCTGACCGAGGAGGGCGCCATCGGCTGGTTCGAGTTCAGCGAGAAGAACGGCGCATGGGACGTCCAGGCCCGCTTCGTGCCCACCTTCACCGACATCCCGCCGGACCCCGAGAGCACCCCGGGGTCGGACCTTCCCGGCACCAGCACCCAGCCGGTACGCGACCACCGCCTGGTCGACGTCGTGGAAGCCCTGCAGAACGACAAGAACTTGCTGCCGGAGCAGCGCGCCCGCTACCGCCTGGCCTTCGAGCGCACCCAGGGCACCATGCTCAACCGCGGCGCCGGCAAGGACGGACTGCGCCCCTTGCGGGGACTGCCCGGGTGACCCCACCGGGCGCACCCGCCCGCGTACGCACGACCTCACGCTCTCCCGTTCAGCCCAGGAAGGACCCCACCCCGTGGCCGCATCCCGCAACACGCGGCGACGCAAGGCCGGCCGCAGGGCCGACATGTCACTGCTCGGCGGCATCAGGCCGCCGATCACCGTGCTGTCGGTACTGCTGCTCGCCCTGGCCGGGTTCACCGCGCTGAGCCTGGGCAGCGTCCGCGAGGACCGCCTGCCCGCGGCCGTGCTCACCTCCCAGCAGCACTTCGCCGAGGACGGCGCGATCGCCCTGCGCGCCTCGCTGGACGAGAGCGTCACCGACCTCGACCGGGCCGCGGCCCTGTTCTCCACAGGGAAGCCCGTCGCCGCGGACGCCGTGCTCGACAAGATCGGCAGCGTCTACCAGAAGTGGCGCGGCACGGCGGTCGTCGAGATCGGCACGGGCCGGCTGCTGGCCGCCCGCGGCGAGAATCTCCCCCTGACCGCGATCGACCGCACCCGGCTTTCCGGCGAGGGCGGCCTGGCCCCCCGCATGGTCAAACTGGCCAACGGCGAGACCCGGCTGCTGACCCTCTCCCTGCTGTCCTGGAAGGACCGGCCCCAACAGTTGCTGGTCGCCTCCAGCAGCCTGCGCTTCCCCGGCATCAGCCTCGGCAACTTCCGCGCCATCGCCGTCGTCGGCTCCGACGGAACGGTGCTCAGCAACGACGGCATCCCCGAGCCCGAGATGGTCCTCACCGACCTCCAGCGCGCCGACGTCAAGCGCGACACCGCGCAGCTCGCCTCCTTCGCCAAGACCGCGGCCCAACGGGCCGGGGCCAACCCGCTGACCGCGAAGGAGCCCGGCTCCGGCGGCTTCCTCGGGGTCAGCGGCAGCCTGATGGGAGGCGAATGGGGCGGTGAACGCGCCGCCGCGGGCTACGCGCGCCTCGCCGGACCCGAAGCAGGGGTCGGCACCAACGCCACCAGCCTGGAGCTGACCGTCGTCGCCATGGTCAACGTCGCGCAGAACCCCGCGCGCACGTCCGACGCCTTCGCCGGACTGGTCCTGGCCGGCGCCCTGCTGCTGGTCGGCGCCCTGGTCGTCGCCCTGCTCGTCGGCACCGTGCAGCGCCCGCTGATCACTCTGTTCCTGGAGAGCCGGCGGATGACCCGCAGTGACCTCACCCGCCCGGTGTCCGTCCCCCGCGGGGCCGAGGCGGCCCGGATCGGCAACGCCCTGGAGCGGCTGCGCGGCCAGCTGCTGGACGACGCGGTCCCCGCGCCCGCCACCCTCGGCAGGCGAAAGCGCCGCACGGGCGCCCGTGTACTGCTCGCCCTGTGCGGGGTCCTGCTCCTGGCCTGGTGCGTACCGCTCGGACTTTTGGTCAACCGGGCCGGCGAGGAAGTCGTCGTACCGCAGCAGCTGGTCAACGACCAGCGGGAGCGCACCGACACCCTCAACGACCGGATCCGGCGCGCCCTCAACGAAGGCCATGCCGACCTGCTGTCCGTCGCCTCGCTGATGGGCGACGACACGACCCCGCAGCACATGACCACCGTCCTGGAGCGCACCGCGCACGAGCACTTGCGCTACGCCTCCCTGTACGTGCTCGACGGCACCGGCAAGATACTCGCCCAGGCGGGCGGCACACCGCAGACCACCGGCGGCAACGGGCCCCGCAAGGAGCCGATCGCCCTCCACGACGGCGGCAAGGAGCCGGTCGTCGTCGCGACCGCCCAGATCCCGGGCCAAGGCGGCACGGCGGTCGTCGGCGAGCTCCGCATCGACTTCCTCAACTCGCTGCTCAGGCGGCCGGGTCTGGGGGAGATCCGGGTGGTCGACTCCCAGCACCGGATCATCGCCTCCAACGGCGGCTACCGCGCCTTCGAGAAGCTCGACGACGAGCGGCTCGACGCCCTCGTCGAGGGCTCCGCCCTCAAGGTCGGCATGTCCCCGCGGCCCGGCAGCATCCTCTACCGCAGCGGCGGCGACCACGTCATCGCGGCCGCAGCCCCGTTCGTGGGCGGCGGCGCCGCCAAGCCCATGGACTGGACCGTGGTCAGCTGGCAGTCCGCCAAGGGCCTCGCCATCCACGAGTACAGCCTGCAGAACCGCACCGTCCTCGCCGGCCTGCTCGGCTTCGCGGTCGGCGCGGCCTGCCTCGGCTGGCTCCAGATCATCGTGGTCGCCCCGCTGCGCGACCTCGCCCGGCGCGCCGAGGCCCTCGCCGACGGCGACCGGCGGACGGTGCTGTACCCGCGCCACCACGACGAGGTGGGTGCCGTGACCCGGAGCCTGGAGATCATCCGCCAGCAGCTCCAGCAGCAGCGCAAGCAGGCCGGCGGACGGCAGTCCGCCCCGGCCGGAAGGAACTGATCCCCCGTGCTCTTCCTCTACTGCGTGCTGCTCGCCTGCTGCGCGATCATGCTCGTCGCGGGCATCGTGGAGCAGCGGCGGCACTTCGCCAGCCTGCACCGGATACCGAACCGGGTGCTGGTCAACGGCATCCGCGGCAAGAGCTCCATCACCCGGCTGTGCGCGGGCGCACTGCGCGGCGGCGGTCTGACCACGGTCGCCAAGACCACCGGCACGGCGGCCCGGTTCATCCACCCGGACGCCACCGAGGAACCCGTCCACCGCAAGTTCGGCATCGCCAACGTCGTGGAGCAGATCGGCATCGTGCGGCGCGCCTCCGCCTATCGTCCGGACGCGCTCGTCATGGAGTGCATGGCGGTCATGCCTGCGCTCCAGGAGATCAACCAGTCCAAGCTGATCCAGTCGACCATCGGCGTCCTGTGCAACGTCCGCGAGGACCACGTCGCCGAGATGGGCCCGACCCTCGACGACATCGCGCGCTCCCTGTCCCGCTCGATGCCGCACGGCGGGATCTGCGTCACCGCCGAGAAGGAGCGCTTCGACGTCCTCCAGGAGGAGGCCGACGCCCGCGGCTGCCGGCTGCTGTACGCCGACCCCGACACGGTCAGCGACGAGGAGCTGCGCGGTTTCAGCTGGTTCACCTTCAAGGAGAACGTCGCCATCGCGCTCACCGTCGCCGAGCTCCTCGGCGTCGACCGGGACACCGCCCTGCGGGGGATGTACGAGGCCCCGCCGGACCCGGGTGTGCTCTCGGTCGAGCGGTACCTGGCCCCCGGCGGGAAGCGGCTGCGGTTCGCCAACGTCTTCGCGGCGAACGACCCCGAGTCGACGCTGATGAACATCAACCAGCTGCTGGACCTGGGTGCGGTGGAACGCCCGCTGAACGTGGTGATCAACTGCCGGCCCGACCGGGTTGAGCGCAACGCCCAGATGGGCGCGATCATCCCTGATCTGCGGCCGGACAAGGTCTTCGTCATCGGCCACCCGGCCAAGAGCGCCATCGACGCGATCCCGGCCGAGTGGCAGGGCCGCGCCGTCGACCTGGGCGGCGACCACCGCGACGGCGAGGAGTTCGTGCGGGAGCTGCTGGGGCACCTCGGCCCCAGCTCCTCGCTCGTCGCCATCGGCAACATCCACGGCCAGGGCGAGGTGCTGCTGGAGCACCTCTCGGAGCTCCCGACGGACGAGGCGGACGACTCCGGGGACGGAGACCACGTACGGCAGGAGGAGCCGGCGGGGCAGTTCGCCCGCGTCTTCGACCCGTACGCCGACGCCCCGTACGGCGGGGATCCGTACGCGCAGGTCCCGTACAGCGGACACCCCTACGCCCAGGCCCCGTACGGCGAGCACCCCTACGCGCAGGCCCCGCACAGCCGGGAACCGCACGCGCACGCCCCGGTCGCGCACGCCCCGCACGCGCACGCCCCGTACGGCCAGGTCCCCGGCGGCCAGGCCCCGTACGCCGAGAGCCCCGACAACGGGGGTTCCGACGGCCGGGACCCGTACGGCCGCGTCCCCCGCGCTCCGGCCCAGCGGGGGCCGGGTGCCTACGCGCAGGCGCCGCGGGCGGCCGTGCCGTACGTGCCCGCAGCCCCCGACCCTTACGGCATCCGTGCCGCCACGCCCGTGCCGGCCTGGCCACATCAGCAGCAACCGCCGCAGCCACAGCCGCAGATCCACCCGAACCCCCCGCAGGGGCCGTGGCAGAAGCCAGGAGAAACCCGTTGATCCCCGCCGTCCTCACCCCCGAGATCGCCGCGATCGGCATTGCCCTGGGTCTGCTGTTCTCGCTCGTCTGCTACCTCACGACCAACCTCTCCCCCGGCGGAATGATCACCCCCGGCTGGCTGGCGCTGACCCTCCTGGAGGACCTCCAGCGAGCCGCCCTCGTGGTCGGCGTGACCGTCACGACGTACGTGCTGACGCTGGTCGTGCAGCGCTTCGTGATCCTCTACGGCAAGCGGCTGTTCGCGGCCGTCGTGCTGCTCGGCGTCCTGCTCCAGGCCACCGTGGTCATCGTGCTCCAGATGGAGTTCCCGCTCCTCTACACGAACCAGACCCTCGGCTTCATCGTGCCGGGCCTGATCGGCTACCAGCTGGTCCGCCAGCCGAAGGGGGCCACCCTGCTCGCCACCGGCAGCACCACGCTCATGACGTACGTCGTACTGACCGCCGGCATCCTGCTCGGCGTCATGCCGGCCGCGTAGACCCGAAGAACCCCGCGCCCGCCCTCAACCGCTCCGGAGCCCCCCGCATGACCGCCAAGTCGAAGAGCCGCACACGTTCCGCGCTGCACGCGGTCACCGTGCTCGCGCTGCTGGCCGGCAGCGCGTACCTCACGTACGCGCTGCGGGTCCAGGAGCAGGCCAAGGCGCCCGCCGTCCAGGTCGTCGCCGACCAGAACATCGCGGTCGGCGCGGGCGAGGCGGGAGCCCAGAAGTGGGAGCGCCTCCAGAGCCCCGACCGGTCGGTGCTGCGCGACGGCACCGGGCAGGTGCTGGCCACCTTCACCGACGGCGCCCGCACGGCCACCCTCACCGGGCCCAGCCGCACCTTCACCGAGCCGGCCAACACCACGACCCGGGTCGTGACCGAGAACTGGGTCCGCCTCATGCCGGAGCCGTGGAAGCCGGGCGCGGAGAACGAGCAGTGGTTCAAGGAATGGTTCAAGAAGTACTTCGGGAGCCAGGAGGACGACATCTTCGCGATGGCCTTCCAGTACGGCGACCAGGCCCCGGTGAAGAAGGACGCGCAGGGCACCTCGTACGCGGGTGACGCCTCCTTCGGCCCGCTCAACCCGGCCGGCTCGGCCGGCAACGACCTGCGCCTGGAGCAGTCGGACTTCTACGACTACCTGGGCACCCCGTACACCTTCCGCGACGGCACCAGGAAGCAGCCCCAGACCGCCCGGTACCGGTCCATGG
The DNA here is from genome assembly GCF_040652395.1 of Streptomyces sp. NPDC048269. Taxonomy (NCBI): domain Bacteria; kingdom Bacillati; phylum Actinomycetota; class Actinomycetes; order Kitasatosporales; family Streptomycetaceae; genus Streptomyces; species Streptomyces sp. NPDC048269. Next base: position 188,573 of record NZ_JBEZLW010000009.1, on the reverse strand, counting down.
ACTGCTCCGGTTTCGTCCGCACCGTCTTCGGCTACCGGGCCCGCTACCCGCTCCTGTCCGACGACAAGCACGGCTCCGGCCTGCCGCGGACCGCGAACGGCATGGCCCGCGCCGCCCTGGGCGCGGACGTCCTGCCCCTCAAGGGGGTCGGCCCGCACGACCGGCCCGTCTCGATCGACGTGATCCAGCCGGGCGACCTGCTGTTCTTCAAGCTCGACGCGCGCACCAAGGACCGCCTCGACCACACGGGCATCTACCTGGGCACGGACACCGACGGCCACAAGATATTCATCTCCAGCCGGGAGGAGGCCAACGGCCCGACGATCGGCGACAAGGGCGGTACGTCACGCCTCGACGGCAACGGCTACTACGCGACGACCCTGCGCAGCGCGAAGCGGCTCTAGGAGACGTCAGTCGGCATCCCGCCGTCCCCGCCCCGCGGCCACGGCCGGATCCCCACCGGCTGGACCAGCCAGCCGAAATCGCCCAGCCCGCCACGGGCCGTCAGTTCCGCCGCTTCGCCCGCCGAGGCCAGGGCGCGGACGTACGCCGCCGGGTCGGTCGAGGCCAGGGCGAGCGGCGGGCGGCCGCCCGAGACACCGAGGGCGGTCAGGGCCCCGCGCTGGGTCAGCAGCACCGACTCCGGGCCCGCGCACGCGTCCAGTGCCACGTGGGCCGTGACGTCGCAGCTGCCGTCCGGGACCGGCGGGACCTCCCGGCCCGCCCGGAAACCCGTGAGCGTGCCGTAGGGCGGCCGCGCCTCCCGGGTGTGGGCGTAGTCCACCGCCACCGCCAGCCCCCGCTCCAGGCTCGCCACCGCCGCCGCCCAGGCCTCGTCGCGCGCCCGGCCGATCTCCGCGCGGCCGCCGCCCGGCCACCAGCGCTCCAGCCAGGCCAGGTCCGCGCCGTCCACCGGACCACCGGGACTCTCCGTACCGTCCGGTGCCACCAGCACGTACCGCCCGTCCTCCGCGACCTCCAGCGGCACGTTGTCCAGCCATTCGTTGGCGAAGAGCAGCCCCGTCGACCCCTCGGGCGGCGCCGCGACCCAGTGGATCCGCGGGTCGAGCCCGGGGGGCCGCTCCGCACGCTCCACGGCGTACGGGCGCACCCGCGCCGCCACCTCCGCCGGCAGGGCGGCGAGCACCCCGGCCAGCAGCTCCCCGCGCCCGGCGCCCACGTCGACCAGGTCCAGCCCCGCCGGGTGCCCGAGCTCCGCGTCCACCCACCGCAGCAGCCGCGCCACGGCCCCCGCGTACAGCCCGGACGCGTGCACCGAGGTGCGGAAGTGCCCGGCGGGACCCGGCCCGCCCGGCCGGACGTAGAAACCCCCGGGCCCGTACAGCGCCGCTTCCATCGCACTGCGCCACCGGACCGGAGCCGCGTACCCACCCTGAGTGCTCATCCCTCAGAGGTTAGGCTCACCCTCCACCTTGGGGAGTACACCCCCGGGGCCAGGTTCGCACCTCTGGTTGACTCCAGCACCTGTCAGCGTTCCCTACTCTGGGTTACGTGCAGCGCCTCTACGATTTCCTCCGCAGACACCCGACGGGCGTCGACAGCTTCTGGGCTGTCCTCTTCTTCGGGGTCTCGATGGTGAACGTGGTGGCCGAGACCAGCCTCAGCACCACCCTGCGGCTCGCGGCCGTCCCCGCGGTGATCGCCCTGAGCGTCGCCGTGGCGCTGCGCCGCAAGTGGACCCAGGCGATGTTCTGGCTCACCCTCGGCGCGGGGCTCTACCAGCTGGCCCTGGGCGTCGTCGCCGGGTTCTACGACTTCGCGATGCTCGTCATCCTGTTCACGGTCGCCGCGAGCGAGGTCCCGCGCTGGGTCTCGCGCACCGCCCTCGGCTGGGGGCTGGCCGCCGCGCCGCTCTACTTCCTGCGGTACGGCGTGGACAAGGGCTCCAACGACGTCGACAACGTCCTCTTCACCCTCTTCATGATCGTCCCGTTCGTCCTCGCCTGGGTGATGGGCGATTCGCTGCGCACCCGCCGGGCCTACTACGCCCAGATCATCGAGCGCAACCAGCGGCTGGAGAAGGAGCGCGAGGCCCAGGCCAAGGTGGCCGTGGCAGCCGAGCGCGCCCGGATCGCCCGCGAGCTGCACGACGTCGTCGCGCACAACGTCTCGGTGATGGTGGTCCAGGCGGACGGGGCGGCGTACGTCATGGACGTGGCCCCCGAGCAGGCCAAGGAAGCCCTCCAGACCATCTCGGGCACCGGCCGCCAGGCCCTCGCCGAGATGCGCCGGCTGCTGGGCGTACTGCGCACCGGCGAGCCGCAGGAGTCGGAGGACTACGTGCCGCAGCCGGACGTCGAGCAGATCGAGGTCCTGGTCGAGCAGGTACGGGCGGCAGGGCTCGCGGTGGACTTCGAGGTCGAGGGCGCGCCGCGGCGGCTGCCCAGCGGCGTCGAGCTGACCGCGTACCGGATCGTGCAGGAGGCGCTGACCAATACGCGCAAGCACGGGGGCCCCGACGCGAAGGCGAGCGTCCGGCTGGTCTACTTCGACGACGGGCTCGGCCTGCTGGTCGAGGACGACGGGCGGGGCGCGGCCCACGAGTTGTACGAGGACGGCGGCGCCGACGGCGCCGGGCACGGCCTGATCGGCATGCGCGAGCGGATCGGTATGGTCGGCGGAACCCTGGACACCGGGCCGCGGCCGGGCGGCGGCTTCCGGATCAGCGCATTGCTTCCCTTGAAGAAGAGTTGAAGAGGACGAGGTAACGGATGTCCATCCGAGTGATGCTGGTCGACGACCAGGTGCTGCTGCGCACCGGCTTCCGGATGGTGCTCGCCGCCCAGCCGGACATGGAGGTCGTCGCCGAGGCGGGCGACGGCCTGGAGGCCCTGGAGGTACTGCGGTCCACGAAGGTGGACGTGGTGCTGATGGACGTCCGCATGCCGAGGCTCGACGGGGTCGAGGCGACGCGGCGGATCTGTGAGCCTGCCGAACACCCGAAGGTGATCATCCTGACCACCTTCGACCTGGACGAGTACGCCTTCTCCGGGCTGAAGGCGGGCGCGAGCGGCTTCATGCTGAAGGACGTGCCGCCGGCCGAGCTGCTGGCGGCGATCCGCTCGGTGCACAGCGGCGACGCGGTGGTCGCCCCGTCGACGACGCGGCGGCTGCTGGACCGCTTCGCGCCGATGCTGCCGACGACCACCGAGGAGCCGCGGAACAAGGAGGTCGAGCGGCTGACGGAGCGCGAGCGCGAGGTCATGCTGCTGGTGGCGCAGGGCCTGTCGAACGGTGAGATCGCTGCCCGGCTGGTCCTGTCGGAGGCGACGGTGAAGACCCACGTGGGCCGCATCCTGACGAAGCTGAGCCTGCGCGACCGGGTCCAGGTCGTGGTCCTGGCGTACGAGACGGGACTGGTCCGGGCGGGCGGGGGGCCCGCCGCTTAGCCCCCGCACGGCGTTCCCCCCGGGCCGGCCCCGGCTCGGGGGGAACGCCGTGGTGCGTCGGGGGCGGGGGTTACCTCCTGTGGCGCACCCGACCCCCCTCCGGCCCCTACGGCCCCGACTGCGTCATCCAGCGGTCCGGACGGGCTGCCGCGCGGGAGGTGTGGGAGCGGGCGGCCTGGGCCCGCAGCAGCTCGGCGGCCTCGGCGCTCGACCGCAGCCGGGCCGTCACGGTGCCGTTCGCGCCGGTGTCCACATGGACGTCGGCCACGCCCCTGGCGCGCTCCCACGGGCCCTGGGTGAGGCGGACGCTCTGCGCCTTGGCGTGCGGGACGATCTCCGTACGGCGGCACAGGCGGCCGTGCCGGGCGGCGAACACCTCCGGGGAGACGGCCAGGGCGTAGCCCTTCCACCACACCGGGACCACCCAGCGCGAACCGGCCCCCGGGGAGCCGGTGAAGGACAGGGCCGCCAGGTCAACCCCCGGCAGGACCCGGGCGATCACGGCGTACGCGGCGGCCCGCGAGGCCACCGGGACCAGAACCCCGTTCTTCGAGCCGGCCACCGCCAGCTCCACCCGGACCCAGCCGCGCCGCCGCCACAGCAGCGGCTCCACGATGCGTACGGTCTGCACCCGCCCCGGCGGCACGGTCTCGTGGGCCCGGTCCAGCAGTCCGTGGTCCAGGCGCAGCCCGTCCGGGGACTCGGCGACCGTCCAGTCGTACTCGGCGAGGAAGCGGCCCGCGGTGCCGGACCAGACGCCGCCGAGCAGCGGGAGCAGAGTGACGACGGCCGCCCACGGGCTGGAGCTGATCCACCAGACCACCACGGGCGCGGTGATCCCGCCGGCCAGCGCCGCCCAGACGCCGAGGCTCAGCAGCAGCGACACGGCGACGTCGCGCGGGCGTACGCGCAGCAGCTCCCGTTCGGGGGCCTCGCCCACGCTCGCCGCCTCCTCGGGGGCGAAGCCGGCCGCCCGGGCGAGGAGCTCGGCGCGCAGGGCCACGGCCTCCTTCTCGCCCAGGAAGGCCAGCTCGTCCTTCTCCTCGGTGCCGATGACGTCGAGCCGCAGGCTGGCGACCCCGGTCAGCCGGGCCAGCAACGGCCGGGTGACGTCGATCGCCTGGATCCGGTCGAGGCGGATGTGCGCGGCGCGCCGGAAGACCAGCCCGCTGCGGATGCGCAGCTCGGTGTCGGTGACGGCGTAGTGCGTGAACCACCAGCTCAGGAAACCGTACGCGCCGAACACCAGGAGCAGGCCCCCGAGCGCCGACACCCGCAGGAGGGTGGACAGGTCCGCTATCCAGTGCTCCGCCCGGTCGCCCTGCTGGGCGATCACGCCGACGGTCGCGGCGATGGGCACCCAGGCGCGGCGCAGTGGGGTGAAGGGGTGCAGCCGCCGCTCGCCGGCCGTGGCCCGGCCGGGCGCGGACTCGCCGGGCGCGGACTCGCCGGGCGCGGACTCGCCGGGCGCGGACTCGCCGGGCGCGGACTCGCCGGGCGCGGCCAGGCCAGGCGTTGCCCCGCCGGCCGTGGCCTCGCCGCTCACGGACCCGCCGCTCACAGACCCGCCGACCTTGCTTCGCCGAGCTCGGTGAGGCGGTCGCGCAGGCGCTGCGCCTCGGCCGGCACCAGGCCCGGGATCTTGGCGTCGGTCGCCGCGGCCGCCGTGTGCAGCTGGACGGAGGCCAGCCCGAAGCGCCGCTCCAACGGGCCCGAGGTCACCTCGACCAGCTGCATCCGCCCGTACGGGACCACGGTCTCCTCCCGCCACAGCACGCCCCGGCTGATCAGCAGGTCGTCCGCACGCTCGGAGTACCGCCAGGACCGCCAGTTCCGGCCGAGCAGCACCCACCCCCAGGCCAGGGCCACCAGCCAGCACCCCGCCAGGGCCGCCCACACGGGCCCCGCGAGCAGGCCCAGTACGACGCCGGTCGCCACCGCGACAACGGTCGCCCAGATCACCAGCAGCATCCGCCGCAGCGCGAGCAGCCCACCCGGCAGCCCCACCCACTCGGGCCGGTCCGTCTCGCCCGTCGTCCCCGTATCCATCCCCCCACCCTAGGAGGGTGGGGGGCCGATCAGGCCGGGCTCGCGGTGTCTGGCACGCACGCTCGCGCGCACCAGACACCGCTCCGCCATCCGGCCCGATCGGCGAGCCACCCCCTTCGACTGAGACAATGCCCGCATGACGGAGACCACGGTCGGCATCGGCGGCGCGGCGGAGAGCACCGACATGGTGCTCAACATCGGCCCCCAGCACCCTTCCACGCACGGCGTCCTGCGCCTGCGCCTCGTCCTGGACGGCGAGCGGATCGTCAGCGCCGAGCCGGTGGTCGGCTATATGCACCGGGGCGCCGAGAAGCTCTTCGAGGCCCGTGACTACCGGCAGATCGTGATGCTCGCGAACCGCCACGACTGGCTGTCCGCGTTCTCCAACGAGCTCGGCGTGGTCATGGCCGTCGAGCGGATGCTCGGCATGGAGGTCCCCGAGCGGGCCGTGTGGATGCGGACCCTGCTGGCCGAGCTGAACCGGGTGCTGAACCACCTGATGTTCCTCGGCTCGTACCCCCTCGAACTGGGTGGAATCACCCCGATCTTCCACGCGTTCCGCGAGCGCGAGGAGCTCCAGGCCGTCATGGAGGAGATCTCCGGCGGCCGCATGCACTACATGTTCAACCGCGTGGGCGGCCTCAAGGAGGACCTGCCGGCCGGCTGGCTCGGCCGGGCCCGCGAGGCCATCGCCGACGTCCGTACCCGCATGGACGTCTACGACAAGCTCGTCCACGGCAACGAGATCTTCCGCGGACGGACCCGCGGCGTCGGCGTCCTGTCCGCCGAGGCGGTGCACGCCTACGGGGTCTCCGGCCCCATCGCCCGCGCCTCCGGCGTCGACTTCGACCTCCGCCGCGACGAGCCGTACCTCGCGTACGGCGAACTCCAGGACGTCCTCAAGGTGGTCACCCGCCCCGAGGGCGACTGCCTGGCCCGCTTCGAGGTCCTCCTGGACCAGACCCACAACGCGCTCGACCTCGCCGTGGCCTGCCTGGACCGGATGGCCGAACTCCCCCCCGGGCCGGTCAACCAGCGCCTGCCCAAGGTCCTGAAGGCTCCCGAGGGCCACACGTACGCCTGGACCGAGAACCCCCTCGGCATCAACGGCTACTACCTCGTCTCGAAGGGCGAGAAGACCCCGTACCGCCTGAAGCTGCGCAGCGCCTCGTACAACAACATCCAGGCCCTCGCCGTGCTCCTGCCGGGACAGCTGGTCGCGGACATGGTGGCGATCCTGGGCTCGCTGTTCTTCGTCGTGGGGGACATCGACAAGTAACCCGATCTAGGGTGGCCGGATGACCTCGGGCATATACGCCGGCTATCTGCGCCGGCTCGGCATCACCCACCCCGGTGCCCCTTCCGCCACAGGGCTGTTCGCCCTTCAGCGGGCGCACCTGGAGCGCATCGCGTACGACAACATCGACATCCAGCTCGGCCGGCCGCCCGGCATCGACCCCGAGCTGTCCGCCCGCCGCTTCGCCGCCGGACGCGGGGGTTACTGCTTCCACCTCAACGGCGGCTTCGCGCTGCTCCTCGAATCCCTGGGCTACGAGGTGACGCGCCACGCCGGCGGCGTCAACGCCGATCCCGCGGACCGCGGGGTCAGCGGCGGGCACCTCACGCTGACCGTCCGCGTCGACGGGACGACGTACTGGGTGGACGCCGGGGTGGGCGACGGCCCGTACGAGCCGCTGCCGCTGCGCGAGGGCGCGTACGAGCAGGGCGGGTTCCGCTACGCGCTGGAGCGGCTGGAACCGCTGGAGGGCGAGGTCCCGGGCTGGACGGTCCGCAAGTTCGCCGGTCCCATGCCCCGCGTGAACTTCCGTGACGCCCCGGCCGTGACGGCCGACTTCGAGGACATGCACGCGTGGCTTTCGACGTCCGACGAGTCCCCTTTCGTACGGACCTTCGCGGTGCTGCGGCGGGACGCGGAGGGCGCGGACGCGCTGCGCGGCCGGATCCTGACCCGCATCGACGGTGCGAAGGGGACGAGCGAGCGCGAACTGACCGACTCGGAGGAGTTCTTCGAGATCATCGGGACGGTGTTCCGGAGGGACCTGGGCGACCTCACCCCCGTGGACCGGGCCGCGCTGTGGGCCCGGGTGAGCCGGGCGCACGAGGCGTGGCTCGCCTCCCGGCAGGCCTGATGTCCGTGCGGCAGGGCACACTTGGGGCATGTCCCACTCCCCCCGTCGCGCCTGCCCCCTCTGCGGCCGCGACTGCGCCGTGACCGCCGGGAGGATCGCCCGCCACGATCCCCCGGCAGGGCGGGGCCGCGGCGACCTCGTGTCCTGCCCCGGCTCCCGGGCCCGGGTAATGCTGGGCGCCTCGGCGCCCACGCTCGACGGTTTCACCCTCGGGCCGCATCCGGGGCAGCTGCCGCTGTTCTGAGTACGGGGATCCGGGCGGGTGAGTACCCGCGCGGATCCCCGTCCCGCCGCCGCGGGACAGCATGGGGCCATGTCCTGGAAGCCACAGCCCGCCGCCGTATCCGCGCCCCCGTCCGAGGACCGGGTCCGCATCCGGACGCGCTCGGCGATCGCGGCCCTGCTGCTCCTGCCGGCCCTCTTCGTCGCGAAGTTCCTGCTGCTGGCCACCGACGCGGGCGGCCGGTGCTTCGTTGACGACATCGAGTGCGCGCCCTTCCCGGCCACGGCGTTCGGGGCCCTGCTCGTCGGCGTGGTTCTGGCCCTCGTCGTGGCGATGGCCGCGCCGGTGCGCGTGGCGCGGGGCGCGCTCCGTGCGCAACTGCTGCTGGAGGCCGCGGGCGTGGTCGTCGTCCTGGCCTTTCCCTGATCCTTCGCCCGGGGGCTGCCCCCCTCAACCAGTGCGGTTCCGACCGCCGCCCGGAACAGCCTGACCGCCTACGCCGGCTCGGACTCCCGGCCGTCGCCGTCGCCCTCGCCCTCCACCGTCCCCTCTACCTGGTCCTCGACGACCTCGACCGGACATCGCCGCAGGTGTAGGACCTGCAGTGCCTCAGGCCCTCGCGCCCAGCAGCTGGATCAGGCGCGAGCTGCTGTCGGCGCCGAAACCCGCCTCCACCCCGCGCCGGTAGAGCTCGGCGTGCGCGGTGAGGATCCCCGTGTCCACGCCGGAGTCGGCGGCGGTGTGCAGGACGTGCTCGACGCTCGCCGCGCACATGGCGAGGCGCTCGTACGCGCCGTCGTGTTCGTCCGCGTCGATGCGCGGGGTGCCGTGCTCGTAGAAGCCGCGCATCGTGTCGGCCGTGTACCCCGCGTAGGGCAGGACGTCCGCGGCCGTCAGGCCGTTGGCCCTCGCGACGGCGAGCGCCTGGTACCAGCCGGTGTACGCCGTCCAGAAGAGGATCATGTTGAGCTGGTAGTAGAGCTGCGCGTAGCCGGGGTCGGCGCCCCGGTAGTCGGTGGCGGCGAGCACGTCGAGCGCGGCGCGGTGCTCCTCGTAGACGTCCTCGGGACCGCTGACGAAGGCGGACGAGCCCTCCTGGCCGATGCCGGTCGGCGGCACGTTGACGCCGCCGGTGAGGTACGAGGCCCCGCGCGCCTCGGCCCACCGCGCGGCCCTGCGGGCCTTCTCCGGGACGTCCGAGGACAGGTTGGCCAGTACCCGGCCGCCGAGGTCGGTATCGCCGAGGGCCGTGTACATGGCGTCCACGTCGATGAGGCTGAGCACGGTCAGCCGGCTCGCGGCGACGGCCTCGGCGATGCTGCCCGCCCGGTGCGCCCCGCGCGCCACGAGGTCGGCGTCCTTGCCGGCACTGCGGTTCCACACGGTGACCGCGTAGCCCGCGTCGAGATAGGCCGCGGTCATGGCCCGGCCCATGGGGCCGAGGCCGACGACGGTGACCGTGGTGTCCTGGGTGGTCGGAACCTTGTTCATGGCGGAGTTCCCCCTACGAATCGACTAGAACGAACGCTCTATCCAGCGCTGGGGATGAACGTAGCACGGTCTGGAACGAACGCTCTATCTAGAATCGGCGGTAGGATCTCGCCCATGGCAGCAGCGACGAAGACAGCACTGGGGACGCGTGACCGGCTGGTCCGCACCGCCTCCCGCCTCATGCAGCACGGCGGTTACGAGAACACCCCGGTCAAACAGCTCGTCCGCGAGGCCGAAGCCACCCTGGGCTCGCTGTACCACTTCTTCCCGGGGGGCAAGCAGGAACTGGCGGTGGCCGCCATCCACTTCGGTGACGAGGAGTTCGCCGGGCTGCTCCGCGCCGGGCTCTCCTCCCACGCGGATCCGGCGGAGGCGGTCGAAGCCGTCGCCGCGCTGCTCGCGCGGGAACTGGAGGCCTCCGACTGGCGGGACGGCTGCCCGGTCACGGCCACGGCCCTGGAGACGGTCGGCCGCCTGCCCGAACTCCAGGCCGCCTGTGCACAGGCCTTCGCCCACTGGCAGCACCTGGTGGCCGCGAAGCTCCTGGCCGCGGGCCACCCGGAGCCGGAGGCCCGCGATCTGGCGATCACCGTGGTCAACACCCTGGAGGGCGCCGAGATGACCTCCCAGGTCACCCGCAGCCGCACCCCGCTCCTGGTGGCGGGCAGGCACCTGGCCCGTCTGGTGGCCTCGTACAGGGACTGACGGGCTAGGAGATCGCGGTGCGGAGCCGGACCACGTCGATCGGCTCGGTCTCGTCATGGGCGGTCAGGTCGATGACCTGGCCCGGCGCCGGCGTCTCGGTCGCCTCGGCCGCCTCGGAGGCCTCGGAGCCCTCGGAGCCCTGGGAGGCCTCGGGAGCGGTCGGCTCGGCCGGGGTCTGCGCAGAGGTCTGTACGGGGGTCTGCGCCGTCTCCGCCTCGTGTACCGCGAGGGCCTCGGCGCCGACCACGTCGGCCAGGTCCTCGTTCTGGACCGCCTCGATCGCCGCGCGGGCCTGCGCCGCGTTCTTGGCGCCGAAGAAGTCGAAGCCGCCCTCGACACGGGACCCCGTCCGCCGCTGCGCCGCGTACGGGGCCACCGCCGCGGCGGGCCGGCGCGCCGGGACCGCGGCCGCGGGGGCCGACGGCGCCGCGGGCAGCTCCCGGGTCTGCGCCTTGCGGACCAGCGCGCCCAGCGCCGCGTGGGCCCGGGCGTAGCCGACCGAGGTGGGCGCGCCCGCAGAGTTGCGCTCTTCGGAGACCACCGGGAGTTCCTTCGGCGCGGCGGCGGGAGCCGCGGAGGCCTCGATGGCCAGCAGCCGACGGCCCTCCAGGGCGCTCGCGCGCTCGGTCTCGGCGGTCGCGTACCGGCGCAGCAGCGCCGCGTGTTCGCCGCGCAGCCCCGCCAGTTCGACCCGCTTGGCGCGCAGCTTGGCGTCCAGCCTGGCGCGCAGCGCCCGGGCCTCTTCGAGATCGGATTCGAGTTCGGCTATCCGCTCGTCCGTCTTCCACTCGTCCTTGACCCGCTCGCGCGCGAGCTCCGCGACGCGGCGGCCCGCCGCGCGGTCCCAGGCGCGCATCACGACGCCGCCGGCGACCCCGGCGGCGGCCGTGACGGCCACGAGCAGCCTCAACGCGATGCCGTCGTCGGGGCCCGCGAGCAGCCAGGCCGTGCCGGCGCTGATGAGGGACACACCGGCGACGGCCGTCGGCGTGAGCAGCCGGTGCAGAGGTTCGGGATTGCGGTGGCGTCCACGGGGCATGGCCTGAAATTTACAGGGCGTGGAGGCCATGTGGGGTACCCGCCCGGCAATCTCTTTCCGGGCAGTTGCCCCACATTTCTCCGTCAACCGCGTCACCACTACTTCTGGAGAAGGCCCTTCGACTCCAGATAGGCCTTCGCCACGTCCGCCGGCTTGGCGCGCTCGGCGTCCACCTTGCGGTTCAGGTCGACCAGGTCGGCCGTCGTCAGCGCCTTGGTCAGCTTGTCGAGCGCGGCCGCGACCTCGGGGGCACCCGCGTCCTCGGCGTTGACCACGGGCAGCACGTTGTCCGCGTTCTGGAGCTTCTTGTCGTCCTCCAGCAGGACCAGGCCGAAGCTGTCGAGCGTGGCGTCCGTGGTCGTGGTCAGCACCAGCTGGTCCGCGCCGTCCTTCACCGCCTGCTTGGCCTGCGGGGTGCCGACACCCTTGGGATCGATACCGGAAACTTCAATTCCGTATGTTGTCGTCAACCCGGGCGCGCAGAAGGGGCGGACGGCGCATTCGTCGCCCGCCGCGATCTTCACCTTGAGTCCGGACTTCCCAAGATCGGAAAGAGTCTTCAGGTTGTTCTTCTGGGCGAATTCCTTGCTCACCGCGAATGCGTTCTGGTCCACCGCCGCGCCCGCGGGCAGCACCTTCAGGCCGAGCGGGGCCGCGAGCTTCTCCAGACCCGCCACCGTCGCCGCGACGTCGCTCGACGCGACCGGCTTCTCCTCCGGCGCCTTGGGGCCGTTCACCTTGGCGTTGAGGAACTCCGCGAGGGTGGCCGCGTACTCCGGGGCGATGTCGATCTCGCCCTTCTCCAGCGACGGCTCGTACAGCTCGCGGTTGTTGACCGTCTTGATGGAGGTGCTGTAGCCCGCGTCCTTGAGGACCTGTGCGTACAGCTCGGCCAGCACGTTGGACTCGGTGAACCCGGCCGCCCCGATGACCAGAGCGCCCTTGCCCCCGCCCGAGGAGGACCCGGAGGAGGCCGAGCCGCCGTCCTTGCTCTTCTCCAGGCTGTCGCCGCCGCACGCGGCCAGCGACACCGTCAGGGCGAGGGTGCCCAGGGACGCGCCGAGGACGCGGGTGGTCTTGCTCATGGGGGTCTCCGTTCGAGGCGGGGAAAGGGATCAGCGGGACGCCGTCGCCGGCCGGAGCAGCAGCCGGTCGGCCGCCACCAGCACGCCCTCCACCAGCAGGGCCAGCGCTGCCACCAGCAGGGCGCCAGCGACGACCTGCGCGGTGTTGTACGTATTGAATCCGGCGGTGATGATCCGGCCGAGACCACCCTGGCCGACCATCGCCGCGATCGTGGCCGTGGCGATGACCTGTACGGCGCCCGAGCGCAGCCCGGTCATCACCAGCGGACGCGCGAGGGGCAGTTCGACCCGGAGGAACAGCTGGCTCCCGGACATGCCCATGCCCCGGGCCGCCTCCACCACCGAGCGGTCCACCTCGCGCATGCCGACGTACGCGTTCGTCAGGATCGGCGGTATCGCGAACAGCACGAGCGCGGCGATCGTGGGCAGGTAGCCCGCGTTGCGCAGCGGGGAGACCATGAACAGGGCCAGCACGGCGAAGACGGGCACGGCCCGGCCGATGTTGGAGACGTTGACGGCGAGGGCGCCGCCCTTGCCGAGGTGGCCGAGGAGCAGGCCGACGGGCAGGGCCACCGCGCAGGCGATCGCGAGGGCGATCCCGCTGACGTAGACGTGCTCGCCGAGCCGGTGCCAGACTCCGCTCTCGCCCGACCAGTTGGCGCCGTCCGCCAGCCAGTCCCAGGCGTCCCCCGCCATACCCATCACCTCAGGCCTCCTTGGGGGTGGGCCGGCGGCCGGCCCTGGTCCACGGGGTGAGCAGCCGCTGTACGCCGAGCAGCAGGAGGTCGGCCACGAGCGCGAGCAGCACGCACAGCACCGAGGCGGTGAGCACCTGGGCCTTGAAGGAGCTGTTCACGGCCGGGGCGATGAGATTGCCGAGGCCGCCCTTGCCGACGATGGAACCGACCGTGGTCAGCGCGACGGTGGACACGGTGGCGATCCGCACCCCGGCGAGCAGCGCGGGCAGCGCCAGCGGCAGTTCGACCTGCCACAGCAACCGCCCGGGCCCGTATCCCATGCCGCGCGCCGCCTCCCGTACGTCCGCGGGGACGGCTTCCAGGCCGGCCAGAACGTTGCGCACGAGGATCGTCAGCGAATACAGCACCAGGCCGGTCACCACCAGCGCCGCCGAGAGTCCGAACACGGGCAGCAGGAGGGAGAACATGGCGAGCGAGGGGATCGTGTAGAGCAGGGTGGTGAAGGCGAGCACCGGCGCCGCCCAACGCCGGCCGCGGCGGGCCAGCAGGGCGAGCGGGACGGACACGGCGATGCCGATGAAGACCGACACACCCGTGATCCAGATGTGTTCGAGGGTGGCGTCGGTGAGTTCCTGGGAGCGGGAGGACACGTACTCCCAGCAGATCCAGTCGTTCGCCACCAGGCAGCTCTGCCCGGCCATGCCCCGCACCTCCCCCCGTCACCGAACGCACGTTCTTCGATAGCGCAGTCTTCCCACGGCGCGACCACAAGTGACCATAACCCCCGGCACCGACAACGGCCGGATTCCTTCGCAGGGGGGCAACACTCCCTTTACGAACGGGGCACGCGGGTAAGGAAGGATGGCGATGTGATCCGATTCGAGCATGTGACCAAGCGCTACCCCGACGGGACGACAGCCGTCGAAGACCTGTCCTTCGAGGTGGCGGAAGGCGAGCTGGTCACCCTCGTGGGACCGTCCGGCTGTGGCAAGACGACCACGATGAAGATGGTGAACCGGCTGATCGAGCCGACCTCCGGCCGGATCCTGCTCGGCGGAGAGGACATCGCCGCCGCCGACCCGGTGGAGCTGCGCCGCCGGATCGGGTACGTCATCCAGCAGGTCGGGCTGTTCCCGCACAAGACGGTGCTGGAGAACACGGCGACCGTGCCGCAGCTGATCGGCACCCCGAAGGCCAAGGCCCGCGCGCGGGCGGCCGAGTTGCTCGAACTGGTGGGATTGGACCCGGCCGTGTACGGGGGCCGGTACCCGGAACAGCTGTCCGGCGGGCAGCGCCAGCGCGTCGGCGTGGCCCGCGCGCTCGCCGCCGATCCGCCGGTGCTGCTGATGGACGAGCCGTTCGGCGCGGTGGACCCGGTGGTGCGCGAGCGGCTCCAGAACGAGTTCCTGGCGCTCCAGAGGACCGTCCGCAAAACGATCCTGCTGGTCACGCACGACCTGGAGGAGGCGATCCGGCTCGGCGACCGCATGGCGGTCTACGGGGCGGGCACCATCGAGCAGTTCGCGCGCCCGGCGGCGGTGCTCGGGGCCCCGGCCACCGCGTACGTGGCCTCCTTCGTCGGCGCCGACCGCGGGCTCAAGCGGCTCGCGGTCACCCCGGTCGAGGCGGCCGACCTGACGGCGGCGGACGCCGAAGCCCCGGCCCCGGCCGCGGCGGTCGAGCTGGGGGCGACGCTGCGCGAGGCCCTCTCCGCGCTGCTCCAGGAGGACTCGGGCCGGATCGGCGTCACGGACCCGGCCTCCGGCGAACTGGTCGGCCTCCTGACCCCGGAGGGCGTCCACCGGGCCCTGCGCCGGGCCCAACTGCTGGAGGCGTGAGGCCGGACCGTGAGCCCGCAGGCGTGAGGCAGGCCTCATGGGACGCACACGTGACGCAGGGGCATACACGTGAGGCAGGCCGCGTGACGAAGGGGCATACGAAAGGGCCCGACCGGAGTCGGGCCCTCCCCCAGCAGTGCGCGGCACTCAGGCCTGGATGCGGCCGCTCATCCACATCAGCATCGGCGGGATCTCGCGCCGCCACGTGTTGAAGTTGTGGCCGCCGCTGTCGAGGATGATCGAGGAGACCCGGTCCGGTCCCTTGACCAGCTTGATGAACTTCTTGGTGTCACCGAGGTTCGGCTCGCCCGTCTCGCTGCTGGTGACGAGGAAGGACGTACCGGTCGGCTTCTTGTGCTCGATGCTGTGCAGCACGTCGGCCCGCTTCTTCAGCGCGTCGTCCCCGTGGAACAGGTCGCCGGTCGTCGGGTCGTCGGGAGCCTCGTAGTACGCGGACAGACCCGCGGCGGCGCCGAAGGTCTGCGGGTAGTGCGCGGCGATCTTCAGGGCGCAGTAACCACCCGTGGAATTCCCGATGAAACCCATGCTCTTGGGGCCCTTGCCCACCCGGAAGGTGTCCGTGATGGCCTGCGGGAGGTCCTGCCCGAAGAAGGTCTCGGTCTGCGGGCCACCGGGTATGTCAACGCACTCGGTGTCACGCGGGGGTGCCACCGTGGGACGCAGCATGACCAGGATCATCGGCTTCATCTTGCCCGCCTTGGACAGGCTGAAGGCCTTCATGGGGTAGTCGAGCCCTTTGATCAGGTTCTCTGCGGTGCCCGGGTAACCGGTCAGCACGATGGACGCCGGGAAGTTCTGGTCCTTGTGCTGCGGCTGGAAGTACTCCGGCGGGAGCCACACGTAGCCGGGGCTCGTTATCTTCGACTTCTGCCCGGTTATGGCAACCTTCAGGATCTGACCGCCCACCTGGGGCTTGGCACCACCGGGGACGTCCAGCTTCTGCTTGTCGACGACCTTGATGTCCTTGCTGCTCATCGAGTGGTCGACGACCTTGCCCATCGACGTCTCCTGGCCGAACAGGTCTGCCCAGGAACCGTAGAAGAGGAACGACTTGTTGGCCGCGAGCCCCACAGCCGAGAACAGCGCCAGCTGGGTCGCCAGCAGGAGGCCGATCCGGCCGGCGAACGCGCGCCAGCTGCGGCCCGAGAGCTTCGGCCAGAACCAGACGGTGGCCGCGAAGAGCAGCACACCGGCGATGATGGCCAGCGCCAGGACCGTATTACTGGTGAGACCCATGAGCAGTCAGTCGACTTTCTGATGGCAGGACTGGAAATTTCCGGCGGAAGAGTGAACCCGCTCCCCGTCGATGTCGTCCTAATGGACGCACCACACACCGGAGGCTGTCGCGGCCTTCGGCCACATGATCTCTCGCGGAGCAACGGGAAGCGATGTCTAGCAGGATAGATGGCGATAAGTCGGGACAGGTTCCGAGCGGAGTCCGCCGAATCCTCCGTGGACCACGGCCGGAGTCGGTGCCCGGCCTGGTAGGTACGGCCGTCATGATCGTCGGCCTTCTGGACGTCGCGGCGGGAGTCTTCCCGCGGTTCCGGCACAGCCGGATCCACGCAGTGGCCGAAGTGCTGCCGGTGTTCGGTCCCTTCGCGGCGGCCCTGGCCATCAGCGCGGGCGTACTGCTCCTGCTGCTGGCGCACGGCCTCAAGCGCCGCAAGCGCCGGGCCTGGCGGGCGGCGGTCGTACTGCTGCCGGCCGGCGCCGTGGCGCAGTTCGCGTACCGGCACTCGGTCGTCGGCGTGGTCATCGCGGCGGTGCTCTTCGCGCTGCTGCTGCGCCACCAGGGTGAATTCAAGGCGCTGCCCGACCCGCGCAGCCGCTGGAAGGCGCTCGCGAACTTCGTGCTGATGAGCGCCGGTTCCATCGGGCTCGGCCTGGTCATCGTCAACGTGCACCCGGGCAGGGTCGTCGGCAACCCGGGCCTGTACGAGCAGATCACGCACGTCGTGTACGGGCTCTTCGGCTTCGAGGGCCCCGTCGACTACGCCGGCCAGGTGTCCTGGACCGTCGGGTACTCCCTGGGCGCGCTCGGCATGCTGACCGCACTCACCACCATGTACCTGGCCTTCCGCCCCGAGCACCCGGCCGCGCGGCTCACCGCCGACGACGAGGACAAGCTGCGCGAGCTCCTCGCCAAGCACGGCGGCCGCGACTCCCTCGGCCACTTCGCGCTCCGCCGCGACAAGGCCGTCGTCTTCTCCCCCAGCGGCAAGGCCGCCGTCACCTACCGCGTCGTGTCCGGCGTGATGCTCGCCTCCGGCGACCCCATCGGCGACGTCGAGGCCTGGCCCGGTGCCATCGAGCGGTTCATGGAGGAGGCCAAGGCCCACTCCTGGACCCCGGCCGTCATGGGCTGCAGCGAGACGGGCGGCGAGGTCTGGACCCGCGAAACCGGCCTGGACGCGCTGGAACTGGGTGACGAGGCGATTGTCGATGTCAAAGACTTCTCCCTGTCGGGCCGCGCCATGCGCAATGTCCGCCAGATGGTGAAGCGCATCGAGCGCAACGGCTACACCACCAAGGTCCGCCGGGTCAGCGAGCTCACCGAGGCCGAGCTGGACCAGGTGCGCGGCGCCGCCGAGGCCTGGCGCGGCACCGACACCGAGCGCGGATTCTCCATGGCGCTGGGCCGGGTCGGCGACCCGGGCGACGGTGACTGCTTCATCGCCACCGCCCACCGGGTGGAGGAGGGCGACACCAGCCCCTTCGGCGACCTGAAGGCCGTCCTGCACTTCGTCCCGTGGGGCACCGACGGCATGTCGCTGGAGCTGATGCGCCGCGACCGCGCCGCCGACCCCGGCATGAACGAGCTGCTGATCGTCGCATCCCTGGAGGCCGCCCCCTCGCTGAAGATCGAGAAGGTGTCGCTGAACTTCGCGATGTTCCGCTCGGCCCTCGCCCGCGGCGAGAAGATCGGCGCCGGCCCGGTCCTGCGGATGTGGCGGAACCTGCTGGTCTTCCTCTCCCGCTGGTTCCAGATCGAGTCGCTCTACAAGTTCAACGCGAAGTTCCGCCCCCGCTGGGAGCCCCGCTTCGTGGTCTTCCGCACCACCCGCGACCTGCCCCGCATCGGCTTCGCCGCGATGCAGGCCGAGGGCTTCGTCACGCTGGCGCTGCCGCGCCTGTTCGCCAGCCGCCGCCGCCCCAAGCCGGTCCGCACCTGCGCCCACAACCACACCCCCGCCAAGGTCCCGGCCCAGGCGGAACGAGAGGTCCAGGCCGCGTAGCAGCCCGTGCGTCCGTACGGTCCCCAGGGCCCCGGCAGCCGACAGGCGCCGGGGCCCTGGCGTATCCAGGTCAGCCCTACCCTTGGACCTATGAACACGAAGCGCGGAGCCACCGGCAGGGGCCGGGTCGCAGGTCTGCCCGAGTGGGACCGCTGCGCGGTCATGGGCGTCGTGAACGTCACCCCCGACTCCTTCTCCGACGGCGGCCGCTGGTTCGACACCACCGCCGCCGTCAAGCGCGGCCTCGACCTCGTCGCCCAGGGCGCCGACCTCGTCGACGTCGGCGGCGAGTCCACCCGGCCCGGCGCCTCCCGCGTCGACGAGGAGGAAGAGCTGCGCCGGGTCGTCCCCGTGGTGCGCGGCCTCGCCTCCGAGGGGATCACCGTCTCCGTCGACACCATGCGCGCGACCGTCGCCGCGCGGGCCGTCACCGCCGGCGCGGTCCTGGTCAACGACGTCAGCGGCGGGCTCGCCGACCCCGGGATGATCCCGGCCGTCGCGGCTGCCGAGGTGCCGTTCGTGGTGATGCACTGGCGCGGCTTCAGCGACGGCATGAACAGCCTCGCCGTCTACGAGGACGTGCTCGGCGAGGTCACCGCCGAACTCAGGGGCCGGATCGACGCGGTCGTGGCCGGCGGCATCGCCCCCGAACGGCTCCTCGTCGACCCGGGCCTCGGCTTCGCCAAGAACGCCGAACACGACCTGGCCCTCGTCGCCCACCTGCCGGAGCTGCGCGCCCTCGGCTTCCCGCTGCTGGTCGCCGCCTCGCGGAAGCGTTTCCTCGGCAGGGTCCTGGCAGGCGGCGCCGACGCCTCGCCGCCGCCCGCCCGCGAGCGCGACGCCGCCACGGCCGCCGTCTCCGCCATCGCCGCCCACCAGGGCGCCTGGGCCGTACGGGTCCACGAGGTACGGGCGACCGCCGACGCGGTTCGGGTGGCCCGGGCCGTGGAAGGAGCGCTGTGACCACCGACCGAGAAGGAGCCCTGTGAGCAGAACCGACATCGAAGCGGTCGAAGAGGTCAACACGGCCTTCTACGAGGCCATGGAGCGGGGGGACTTCGACGCGCTGTCGGCGCTCTGGCTCGATGACGAGATCTCCTGCGTGCACCCGGGCTGGCCGGTGCTCTCCGGCCGCGGGGAGGTGCTGCGCTCGTACGCGCTGATCATGTCCCACACGGACTACATCCAGTTCTTCCTCACCGACACGAAGGTCTCCGTCATCGGGGACACCGCACTGGTGACCTGTACGGAGAACATCCTCAGCGGCGGCCCCGCCGAGGACGGCGGGGAACTCGGCCCACTGGTCGGCCAGCTGGTCGTCGCCACGAATGTGTTCCGACGCACATCCGAGGGCTGGCGGCTCTGGTCCCACCACGGCTCTCCGGTCCTCGCGGACTCCGATGAGGAGGAAGAAGAGGGCACCGACTGACCCCAAGGGCGGGGTCGAGGGCCCACCGCAGGTAAATTCGAAGGCGGACGACGCCGACCGCACTCGGCGTAGGCCCATGGCCCCGGGGAGTCCCGGGACCGGAAGCACCTACGAAACAGGAGTGATTCGCGTGGATCGTGTCGCGCTGCGCGGCCTCAAGGCTCGCGGGCACCACGGCGTCTTCCCCCGGGAACGCGAGGAAGGCCAGACCTTCATCGTCGACCTCGTGCTGCACCTCGACACCCGCCCCGCGGCGGCCGGAGACGACCTGGCGAAGACCGTGCACTATGGGGTCGTCGCCGAGGAGGTCGTCGACGTGGTCCAGGGAGAGCCCGTCGACCTGATCGAGACCCTCGCCGAGCGGATCGCCCAGCAGTGCCTCAAGCACGAAGCGGTGGCGCAGGTGGAGGTCGTCGTCCACAAGCCGGACGCGCCCATCACCGTCCCCTTCGACGACGTGACCATCACGATCACCCGGAGCCGCGCATGAACAACGGACTGAACACACAGAGCGACCCCACCGTGCAGCCGGTACCCGCCTCCGTCGTGGAGACGGTCGACGCGGCGGACACCACCCTGTCCAACCCGAAATGGGCCGTCATCGCGCTCGGCGCGAACCTCGGCAACCGGCTGGAGACCCTCCAGGGCGCCATCGACGCCCTCGGCGACACCCCGGGCCTGCGGGTCAAGGCCGTCTCCCCCGTCTACGAGACCGAGCCGTGGGGCGTCGAGCCCGGCTCGCAGCCCGCCTATTTCAACGCGGTCGTCAAGGTGCGGACCACGCTGCCGCCGTCCTCGCTCCTGGAGCGCGGTCAGGCCATCGAGGAGGCCTTCGACCGCGTCCGCGAGGAGCGCTGGGGCCCGCGCACGATCGACGTCGACATCATCTCGTACGCCGAAGTGGTCTCCGAGGACCCCGTCCTCACCCTGCCGCACCCGCGCGCCCACCAGCGCGCCTTCGTGCTGGCCCCCTGGAACGACATCGACGCGGAGGCGCGGATCCCGGGCCACGGTCCCGTCGGCGCGCTCCTGGCCGGAATCGGCCTGACCGGGGTCACGCCGCGCCCCGACCTGGAACTCCGCCTCCCGGAGTAGTCGTTACCCTGTGGACTGCCTGACGGATCAGCGCGGAAAGCGGGGAACGGGCACGTGAAGCAACTGAGGCCGGCGGTCCTGGCGGGGATCTTCATCGTCGCCGGGGTCCTGTCCTGGGCGGGCGCCCGCCTGTGGAACGCGTACGGCACGCTGCCGGGCGTTCCGCTGGCCGCGCCGATCGTCCTGGGCGTCATCGCGGCGGTGCTGCTGGCAACGGCCCTGTCGCTGCGCTCCCGCCTCAAGGCGCAGCGCGAGCGGCGGCCGGGGGCCAAGGGCGTGGAGCCGCTGATGGCGGCCCGCGCGGTCGTCTTCGGCCAGGCCAGCGCGCTGGTGGCGGCCCTGGTGGCGGGCGCGTACGGCGGTGTCGGCGTCTTCCTGCTGACCGATGCCCTCGACGTCCCCGCCCGTCGCGACCAGGCCTGGTACGCCGGCTTCTCGGTCCTGGCGGGCGCGGCGGTCGTCGCCGCCGCCCTCTTCCTGGAGCACGTCCTGAAGCTCCCGGAGGACGACGACCAGACCCCGGAGGCCCCGGCCCGCGCCTAAGGGGTGTCTCCGCCGGGCTGCGGCAGCGGGGCGGGGCCCTGCGCCGGACGGAAGGCCCGGCGCAGGGTGTATCTCCTCGGTCTTACGTCGTGTAGTAACCGGCCACATCGGCGATCAGGTCGACCGATCCCGCGTTGTTGTAGAAGCGCAACGTCACCATCCCACCCTGGCCCACCTTCACAGCGAGCCGCGGCCGCGCCTAGCGGGCCATGATCAGGCTCATGGCCTCGTTGCGCGTCGCGGGGTCGCGGAGCTGGCCGCGGACCGCCGAGGTGATGGTCTTCGCGCCGGGCTTGCGCACGCCGCGCATGGTCATGCACATGTGCTCGCACTCGATGACCACGATGCACCCGCGCGGGTCCAGGATCTCCATCAGGGAGTCCGCTATCTGCGTGGTCAGCCGCTCCTGGACCTGGGGACGGCGGGCGTAGACGTCCACCAGCCGGGCCAGCTTGGAAAGACCGGTGATCTTGCCGTCCATCGACGGTATGTACCCGACATGGGCCACGCCGTGGAACGGGACCAGGTGGTGTTCACAGGAACTCATGACCTCGATGTCCTTGACCAGGACCATCTCGTCGTGGCCGAGGTCGAAGGTCGTCGTCAGGACCTCTTCCGGCTTCTGGTACAGGCCGGCGAATATCTCCTTGTACGCCCGCGCCACGCGCGCCGGGGTCTCCAGCAGACCCTCGCGCTCAGGGTCCTCGCCCACCGCGATGAGGAGCTCACGGACCGCTGCCTCGGCGCGCTTCTCGTCGAACACGCCGATCGTGCCCTCGTCGCCGGTCAGGGTCACTGGGTCCGTCATAGCTTCCTCGTTCCTGTAAAAGTGCCGCGCCCCCCAGGCTAGAACCTGGGGGGCGCGGCTTCCATTCCGGGTGGATCAGGCCTCCGGGCGGTCCTCAGGGGCCACCTCGATGCCCTTCTCCGTGGAGACCGGCGTGACGGCGGTCGCCGCCGAGGTGCCGTTCGCCGAGTTCGTCAGCTGGAGCTCCTTGGGAGAGAGCACCGGCGGACGGGTGGAGGGGGTGCGGCGGGAGGAGCCGGTCCACGCGGGGCGGGCCGGGCGCTTCACGATCGTGGAGAAGATCTCGGCGATCTGCTCCTTGTTCAGCGTTTCCTTCTCCAGCAGCGCGAGGACCAGGTTGTCGAGGACGTCACGGTTCTCGACGAGGATCTCCCAGGCCTCGTTGTGCGCGGTCTCGATGAGCTTCTTGACCTCTTCGTCGACCAGCGCCGCGACCTCTTCCGAGTAGTCCCGGGGGTGCGACATCTCGCGGCCCAGGAACGGCTCGGTGTTGTCGCCGCCGAACTTGATCGCACCGAGACGCTCGGTCATGCCGTACTGCGTGACCATGGCCCGCGCCGTGGCGGTGGCCTTCTCGATGTCGTTCGCCGCGCCCGTGGTCGGGTCGTGGAAGACCAGCTCCTCGGCCGCGCGCCCGCCCAGCATGTACGCCAGCTGGTCGAGCATCTCGTTGCGCGTGGTCGAGTACTTGTCCTCGTCGGGCAGGACCATCGTGTAGCCCAGGGCCCGGCCGCGGGACAGGATCGTGATCTTGTGGACCGGGTCGGAGTTCGGGGAGGCCGCAGCGACCAGGGCGTGTCCGCCCTCGTGGTACGCAGTGATCTTCTTTTCCCGGTCCGACATGATCCGGGTCCGCTTCTGCGGGCCCGCCACGACGCGGTCGATCGCCTCGTCCAGCGAGTGGTTGTCGATCAGCTTCTTGTCCGTACGGGCGGTCAGCAGGGCCGCCTCGTTCAGGACGTTGGAGAGATCGGCACCGGTGAAACCGGGCGTACGACGGGCAACCGCGCCCAGGTCGACGTCCGGAGCGACCGGCTTGCCCTTCTGGTGGACCTTGAGGATCTCCAGCCGGCCCTGCATGTCGGGACGGTCGACCGCGATCTGCCGGTCGAAGCGGCCCGGGCGCAGGAGCGCAGGGTCGAGGATGTCCGGACGGTTCGTGGCGGCGATCAGGATGACCCCGCCCTTCACGTCGAAGCCGTCCATCTCGACCAGCAGCTGGTTGAGGGTCTGCTCGCGCTCGTCGTGACCGCCGCCGAGACCCGCACCGCGGTGCCGGCCCACTGCGTCGATCTCGTCGACGAAGACGATCGCCGGGGCGTTGGCCTTGGCCTGTTCGAACAGGTCGCGGACACGCGAGGCACCGACACCGACGAACATCTCGACGAAGTCGGAACCGGAGATCGAGTAGAAGGGGACACCGGCCTCGCCCGCGACGGCGCGCGCGAGCAGGGTCTTACCGGTGCCGGGCGGGCCGTACAGCAGCACGCCCTTGGGGATCTTGGCGCCGACGGCCTGGAACTTCGCCGGCTCCTGGAGGAACTCCTTGATCTCGTGGAGTTCCTCGACGGCCTCGTCCGCGCCCGCGACATCGGCGAACGTCGTCTTCGGGGTGTCCTTGGTGATGAGCTTGGCCTTGGACTTCCCGAAGTTCATGACCCGGGAGCCGCCGCCCTGCATCTGGTTCATCAGGAACAGGAAGACCACGACGATGAGGACGAAGGGCAGGAGCGAGAGCAGCACGCTCAGGAACGGGCTGGTCTTGTCCGGAGTGACGGAGTAGCCGTCCGGGATCTGACCGGCTTCGTACTTGGTCTGGAGGTTCTGGGCGAGCTGGACGCCCTGATCCCCGATGTAGTTGGCCTGGAACTTGGTGCCTTCGTGCTTGCCGAGCTTCTGGTCCTTCTGAAGCTCGATCTTGATCATCTGGCTGTCGCCGGTGGTCAGCTTGGCTGTCTCCACCTGACCACTGTTGATCGCCTTGATGACCTCGCTGGTGTCCACCGACTTGTAGCCGCCGCCGGAGCCGACGACATTCATCAACACGACCACGGCGAGGACGGCCAGCACGATCCACATGACCGGCCCACGGAAGTATCGCTTCACGTCCATCCATACGGGGCGCCAGGCACCCCGTCCCTCCTGCCCGTAGGTAAATGCTGCTGTGAGTAAAGACTGTTCTTCGGAATGTACCCCTGTATTGTCACCCGCGGCCTCGTGGGACGGCTGACAGACCCGCTTTCCCCTGCTCCAACGGCGGGAATCGCCCCCAGGTTCCCCAGAGCCCGCCGAGGCGCCCCGGGGCCGGTGAGCCGGGGCGGGATCAGCCGCCGTAGACGTGCGGGGCGAGCGTGCCGACGAACGGCAGGTTGCGGTACTTCTCCGCGTAGTCGAGGCCGTAGCCCACGACGAACTCGTTCGGGATGTCGAAGCCGACCCACTTCACGTCGATCGCGACCTTCGCGGCGTCGGGCTTGCGCAGCAGCGTGACGACCTCCAGGGAGGCCGGCTGGCGCGAGCCGAGGTTCGACAGCAGCCAGGACAGCGTCAGACCGGAGTCGATGATGTCCTCGACGATCAGGACGTGCTTGTCCTTGATGTCGGTGTCCAGGTCCTTGAGGATCCGCACCACGCCGGAGGACTGGGTCCCGGCGCCGTACGAGGACACCGCCATCCAGTCCATGGTGAGCGGGGTGGACAAGGCACGCGCCAGGTCCGCCATCACCATCACCGCGCCCTTGAGGACGCCGACGATGAGCAGGTCCTTGCCCGCGTACTCCGCGTCGATCTTCGCGGCCAGCTCGGCCAGCTTCGCGTCGATCTCTTCCTTGGTGATGAGCACCGACTGGAGGTCGCCGCCCATGTCCTTCTCGTCCACCCGCATCACTTTCGTTGTCGACCGGGGCTCCGGGGGTGCCCCCGGAGGACTCAGCCGTGTTTCAGCACCATCAGCCCTGCCGGATGACCAGTCTGCCACCCTGCCGCTGGGCCTCGACCCGGCCGGGCAGGTTGATGGCGCCCTGACCGCGCCATCCGGTGATGAGGCGGTCCACTTCCTCGATGTGGCGGGCGAAGAGCGAGCCCGACGGGGAACCCGCGGCGACCACGGCCCTGCGCAGCACCCGGCGGCGCACGGCCGGGGGCAGGGCGTACAGCTTGGCGCACTCCAGGCGGCCGTCCTCGTCCCGTACGCCGGTCTCCGCCTCGGCGGCCCAGGCGTCCAGGGCGTCCGCGTCGTCGCGGGAGAGCTGGGCGGTGCGGGCGAGCGCCTCGACGACCCCCTTGCCCAGCGCCTTCTCCAGGGCGGGCAGTCCCTCGTGGCGCAGGCGGGAGCGGGTGTAGGCGGGGTCGATGTTGTGCGGGTCGTCCCAGACGGGGAGGGACTGGACCATGCAGGCCTTGCGGGCGGTCTGCCGGTCGATCTGGAGGAAGGGGCGGCGGTAGCGGTGGCTGCGGCCGGGCCCCCCGGACACTTCCGCCATGCCGGAGAGCGAGCGGATGCCGGAGCCGCGGGCGAGGCCCAGCAGGACGGTTTCGGCTTGATCGTCCCGGGTGTGGCCGAGCAGCACGGCGGCGGCGCCCAGCCGGTCGGCGGCCTCGTCCAGGGCGCCGTAGCGGGCGTCGCGGGCCGCGGCCTCGGGTCCGCCCTCACGGCCGACGCGCACGGCGACGGACTCCACCGGGTCGAGGCCGAGGGCGGTCATGCGGGTGACGACCTCGGCGGCGCGCAGGTCGGAGCCGGCCTGGAGCCCGTGGTCGACGGTGATGCCACCGGCCCGGATGCCGAGCTTGGGTGCCTCGAAGGCGAGAGCCGAGGCCAGCGCCATGGAGTCGGCGCCGCCGGAACAGGCCACGAGGACCAGCGGCAGGGGCGCTCCCCCGCGGGGGAGCGCGCCGGGGGCACCCCCGGACCGGGTCTTGGGGAGGTCGGTGAGGTCGGTGAGGACGTCGTGGAGTGCGCGGCGGACCGCCAGGCGTATCGCCGCGACCGCAGGATGGGGACCCATGTCCGGTGCCCTTCGATGGTGTTCGGATGCCTCGGAGGCTTGGGGGTGCTGCCCGGTTGCCCCACAAGACGGGGGATGTCACTCAGAGTGCGTTGATGGTGACAGAACCGAGCCGTTCCCCGAGCATCGCACGCCCTTCCACGGCCCACGGTCCCTCGGACGGGTGATGCTGCTTCCCCCAGTGAGACATGTTTACGCCCCCTGCGTCACGCCTATTCGCTCTCTTCGCTCCCCTTGCGGTGGACTCGGGCCACCCAGTCCGCGGGCCTGGCGATCTCCGCCTTGGTCGGCAGTGTGTTCGGAGAGGTCCAGACCCGGTTGAAGCCGTCCATGCCGACCTGGCCGACGACGGCGCGCACGAAGCGCTCGCCGTCGCGGTACTGGCGCAGCTTGGCGTCCAGGCCGAGCAGCTTGCGCAGGGCGGCGTCGAGGCGGCCCGCCCCGCTGGCCCGGCGCTGCTGGAACTTCTCCCGGATCTCGGCCACCGAGGGCACGACCTGCGGGCCGACGCCGTCCATGACGAAGTCGGCGTGGCCCTCCAGCAGGGACATGACGGCGGTGAGCCGGCCCAGCACCTCCCGCTGCTCGGGGGTCTGCACGAGTTCGACGAGGGAGCGGCCCTCCTCGCCCCGCTCGGCGTCGGGGCGGGCGCCCGCGAAGGACTGCGCGGCCTCGCGGACGCGCTCCAGGACGGTCATCGGGTCCAGGTCGGTGGCGCCGAGGAACGTCTGGATTTCGCCTTCGAGGTGGTCGCGGAGCCACGGGACGGCCGTGAACTGGGTACGGTGCGTCTCCTCGTGCAGGCAGACCCACAGCCGGAAGTCGTGCGGGTTCACCTCCAGCTCGCGCTCGACGTGCACGATGTTGGGCGCGACGAGCAGCAGCCGGCCGCCGCTCGTGGTGGAGCCGGGCAGGTCACGGGAGACCGGCGCGAAGGTCTCGTACTGGCCGAGGACGCGGGAGGCCAGGAAGCTCAGCAGCATGCCCAGCTCGACACCGGTGACCTTGCCGCCGACCGTGCCGAGCACGGCCGCGCCGGGCGTGCTGTCGCGGCGCTCCTGCATCTTGCCGAGGAGCGGCTGGAGCAGCTCGCGGAACCCGGCCACGTTGGCCTTGACCCAGCCGGCCCGGTCGACGACCAGGACGGGGGTGTCGTGGACGGGCGTCCCGTCCTGGATCATCCGGGTGAACTCGCGTACGTGCCGCTCGGAGGTCCTGGCGTGCCCCCGCAGCTCCGCGACGACGGCCCTGGCCTCGTCCCGGCTGACCTCCGGGCCGGGCCGCACGAGCCGGGTCGCGGTCGCCACCGCGAGGTTCCAGTCGACCATCTCGGCACCACTGATGCTCGTCATGCGTCAACCGTACGTGGACCGGCTCTTCAGCGGACCCCCTACGGAGTGCTCGCCACCGCCGCGGCCAGCCTGTCGAGGCCCTTCTCGGCAGCCGGTCCGTCCGGGCTGTTCGCGGTCAGGAAGGCGAAGGCGAGGAGCCGGCCGGAGCGGTCGACGACGGTGCCGGCGAGGGAGTTCACGCCGGTCAGGGTGCCGGTCTTGGCGCGGACCAGGCCGGCGGCCGGGGAGCCGCCGGCGTTGCGGGTGCGCAGGGTCCCGGTGAACCCGGCGACGGGCAGTCCGGTGAGGACCGGCCGCAGCTCCGGGCGCTGTGGGTCGGCGGCCTTGGCGAGCAGCCCCGTCAGCAGGCCGCTGCTGACCTTGTCGGTGCGGCCCAGGCCGCTGCCGTCGGCGAAGCGGGAGCCGGACACGTCGACGCCGAGGGAGGCGAGGCGGGAGGTGACGGCCTTCTCTCCGCCTTCGAAGCTGGCCGGCTGGCCGGAGGCGAGGGCGGTCTGCCGGGCGAGGGCCTCGGCGATGTCGTTGTCACTGTTGGTCAGCATCCGCTCGACGAGGCCGCCGAGCGGGGTGGAGAGGGTGACGGCGAGCGGCTGGGCGCCGCCGGCGGCCTTTGCCCGCGCGGGCTGGCCGGTGACCTTGATGCCGCGCTCGGTCAGCAGGGCGGCGAAGGCGCGGGCGGCGTCCTGGGCCGGATCGTCGCTCCGGTCCACGGGCCCGGAGGTGGAGTCGTCGGGCCGGCCCTCGTCGGCCGCCAGGGCGGTCACGGCCGCGATGTTGGGGTTCTCGCCGATCGGGTGGCGGGCGGGGCCGGTGTAGAGGCTGTCGTCGTAGCCCACGCTCACGGTGTCGGTGCCGGCGGCCTTGAGGGCCTGCGCGGTGTCGGCGGCGAGGGCCACGAGGCTGCCGCCCGATCCGGCGGGTCTCTTCTTCTTGGCGGTGAGGGAGGGGTCGCCGCCGCCGACCAGGAGGATCTGCCCGGGAGCCGCGCCGGGCACGACCGTGGTCTTGATCCGGTGCTCGGGCCCGAGGGCGGCCAGCGCCGCCGCAGCCGTGGCGATCTTGATGGTGGAGGCGGGGGTCATCGCGTCCCGGGCTCCGGACTCGTACAGCACCTGCCCGGTGGCGGTGTCGACGACGGAGGCCGTACGGACGGTACCGAGGGCGGGGTCGGCGAGCAGCGGCCGCAGCACGGAGGCGAGGCCGTCGGAGGCGGCCGCCGCCTCGTTGCGCGGGGCGCCGGGACCGATCGCGCCGAGCACTCCGGGGGCGCTGGGAGCGGCCTGCGGCAGGGGTCCGGCACCGTGATCTGCGCCACCCGTAGGGCCCCAGGAGGCGGCCTTGTCCCGCTCGGCCTTACGCTGGCCGGAGTCCCAGGGACCGGAGGCGGTCACCACTGCCACCGACAGGGCGAGGCCGGCGACGGCCGAGCCCGCGATGAGCTGCCACGTCTTGACCAATGGCACCTCGGACCAGCCCCTTTCGCGATCACACATATGCGTGAGGGACACTTAACCACTGCGTCTTGCCGCGAGCATGGCACCCCACCCGGCTGGGGGTACCTCCCAGCGGTAGCTGGGGGAGGCTGGGCCGGACGCGCACGCAGGTGAATCAACGCAGTCTCGAAGCAATGAAGCTGATCATGGAGGAGCAGGACGTGGAGTTCGACGTCACCATCGAGATCCCCAAGGGTTCGCGGAACAAGTACGAGGTGGACCACGAGACCGGCCGGATCCGTCTGGACCGTCGCCTCTTCACCTCGACCAGCTACCCGGCCGACTACGGCTTCGTCGAGAACACCCTCGGCGAGGACGGCGACCCGCTGGACGCGCTGGTCATCCTTGACGAGCCGACCTTCCCGGGCTGCCTGATCAAGTGCCGCGCCATCGGCATGTTCCGCATGACGGACGAGGCGGGCGGCGACGACAAGCTGCTCTGCGTGCCGGCTTCGGACCCGCGTGTCGAGCACCTGCGCGACATCCACCACGTCTCCGAGTTCGACCGCCTGGAGATCCAGCACTTCTTCGAGGTCTACAAGGACCTGGAGCCGGGCAAGTCGGTCGAGGGCGCGAACTGGGTCGGCCGCACCGAGGCCGAGGCCGAGATCGAGGCCTCGTACAAGCGCCTCGAGGCTCAGGGCGGCCACCACTGAGCTCGCGCTCGGCGGTAACGGGCCGGGGGATTTCCCCGGGCCCCATGTGACATGGCGGGCGGTACCCCTGGCGGGGGTGCCGCCCGCTGTCGCGTTGCGGAGCCGGTGCCGCGCCCCGGCCCCGCGCCCGGAACGCCGGCCGGGCGGAACGTGCCGGCGGCCTGGGGCCCGGCTGAGCGGCACGGGGCTGGGGAGGCTCCGGCTGAAGGAGCCGCGGCCGGGCAGGAGCCGGGGGTGCAGGGGCGCGGGGGAGGAAACGGTTCCGCATACTGGTGGGGCGGGTGATCACGGACTGGAGGGCGCGTGGCGGAAGCCGATGGGGTGGAGGACCGGAAGCCCCAGTCCGACGAGGCGCGGAGCGCCTTCACACCACCGCCCGGAATGGAGCCGGACGTTCCCGAGGAGGATCAGCCCACCTCGGAATTCGCCCTTCCGGCGGGCGCCGAGACGGTCCACCCCGAGCCGGAGGGGTCGGCCTTCGCCACCCCGGCCACCTACAGCGCCGCGCACTCCCCGCCCGCCTACACGCCGGGCCAGGGCTTCCCCGTCGCCCGCCTGAAGGACTCCCCCTGGCAGGACCGCATGCGCACGATGCTGCGCATGCCGGTCGACGTACGGCCCGTACCGGACCTCGTGCAGCGGCAGACCGAGACCGGGCCCGCCGTGGGCCGCGTACTCGACCTGACCCTGCGCATCGGCGAGCTGCTGCTCGCGGGCGGCGAGGGCGCCGAGGACGTGGAGGCCGCCATGTTCGCGGTGACCCGCTCCTACGGGCTGGACCGCTGCGAGCCCACCGTCACCTTCACCCTGTTGTCGATCACCCACCAGCCCTCGCTGGTGGACCACCCGGTCTCGGCGAACCGGACCGTGCGCCGCCGCGGCACCGACTTCAACCGGCTCGCGGCCGTCTTCCGGCTGGTGGACGACATCAGCGCCCACGAGATCGACGTCTCGCTGGAGGAGGCCTACCGGCGCCTCGCCGAGATCCGCCGCAACCGCCACCCGTACCCCGGCTGGATGCTCACGGCCGCCGCCGGGCTGCTCGCCGGGGCCGCCTCCACGCTGGTCGGCGGCGGGGTGCTGGTCTTCTTCGCGGCGGCGCTCGGGGCGGTCCTCGGCGACCGGCTGGCATGGCTGTGCGCCGGGCGGGGACTGCCGGAGTTCTACCAGTTCGTGGTCGCGGCGATGCCGCCCGCCGCGATCGGGGTGGCACTGAGCATGACGGGGATCGACGTGAAGGCCTCCGCCGTGATCACCGGCGGGCTCTTCGCGCTGCTGCCCGGGCGGGCCCTGGTCGCGGCCGTGCAGGACGGCCTGACCGGCTTCTACATCACCGCGTCCGCCCGGCTGCTGGAGGTCATGTACCTCTTCATCGGCATCATCATGGGCGTGCTCGTCGTCCTGTACGTGGGCCTGCAGTTCGACGCCTCCCCGAGGCCGGAGGAGGTCCTGCAGATCCAGCAGCGGCCGCCGCTCCAGATCGCCGCCTCGATGGTGCTGGTCTTCACCTTCGCGATCCTGCTCCAGCAGGAACGGTCCACCGTGTGGATCGTGACCCTGAACGGCGGGGTCGCCTGGGTGACCTTCGGAGCCCTGCACTACGCGGGCGGCATCCCGCCCGTGCCGTCCACGGCCATCGCCGCCGGGCTGGTGGGCCTGTTCGGGCAGCTCTTCTCCCGCTACCGTTTCGCCTCCGCCCTGCCGTACACGACCGCGGCCATCGGGCCGCTGCTGCCGGGTTCGGCGACGTACTACGGGCTGCTGCTGATCGCCGAGAACCGGCTGAACGAGGGCCTCGGCTCACTGGTGAACGCCGCGGCCATCGCCCTCGCCATCGCGATCGGGGTCAACCTGGGGTCGGAGACCTCACGGCTCTTCATGCGCATCCCGGGGGCGGCCAGCGCCGCGAAGCGCCGCGCGGCGAAGCGGACCCGGGGCTTCTGAGGGGTACGAGAACGCCCCGGCGGCCCTGTCGGGCCCTCCGGGGCGGTCCGTGTGCCGTGCGGGCCGTACGGCCGTACGAGCGGCCCTAGCGCTTCGCGTGGCGGCGGCGCTGGCCCGGGGCCTGGGAGCCGTCGGCCTCGAAGGGCTCCTCGGCGGCCTTCGCCCTGTTCTCCTTGCGGGCCTTGAGGACCTCGAAGATCACCGGGATGAGCGAGATGAGGACGATCAGGACCAGGATCGCCTCGACGTTGTTCTTGATGAGCTCGATCTGGCCGAGCCAGTAGCCCGCGATCGTGATGCCCGCGCCCCAGCCGATGCCGCCGATGACGTTGTACGTGAGGAAGGTGCGGTACTTCATCGAGCCGGCGCCCGCGACCATCGGCGCGAAGGTACGGATGATCGGCACGAACCGGGCGAGCACGATGGCCTTCGGGCCGTGCTTGTCCATGAACTCGTGCGCCTTGTCCAGGTTCTCCCGCTTGAAAATCTTGGACTTGGGCCGGTTGAAGAGCTTGGGCCCGAAGAACTTGCCGATCATGTAGCCGACCTGGTCACCGATGATCGCGGCGGCCACGATCAGGGTGCAGACCAGCCACAGCGGCTGCTTGATGTACTCGCCGTTCGCGACCAGCAGGCCGGCCGTGAACAGCAGGGAGTCACCCGGCAGGAACGCGAAGAGTCCCGACTCCGCGAAGACGATGACCAGGATGCCGATCAGTCCGAAATGCGAAATCAGATAGTCCGGGGACAGCCACTCTGGGCCGAGCGCAAGCGTGTACACGGTTTCCGGACTCTCCTGGATCGGGGGGCATGCTGCGGGGGCGGGCGGTCTCAATTATCAACGCACACGACCCCCACCCGGTTCCAGAGGCCGGAGGGGGTCGTATGCGTGACGATTCGCCTACGCCTCGCGCAGGCCGCTCCACTATGCGCAGGCCCTCGAGCCCTGCGCGGCCGTTACGCCTTGCGCACCGCGTTCGCCAGGATCGCGTCCCGCACGAACACCGCCAGGCCCGGCCGGATGGCGTCGTAGTAGGCAGTGAACCGCTCGTCCGCGACGTACATCTCGCCGAGACAGGTGTGGATCTCGTACGTGCAGGAGTAGTAGGCGCCGTTGATCCAGCCGCGGTGCTCCTCGGCGAGGTCCATGGCCTCCTCGGAGTCCGCGGGCGTGCCGGAGTCCAGCAGGGCGGCGAGCCGCCCGTTGAGGTCCGCGGCCTGGTCCTGGATCCGCTGCCAGTCCTCCTTGGTGTACGAGGCCGTCCGGCGGGCCGACTCCTTGTACGCGTCCGTATCGCCCCAGCGCTGCTCCGTCTCCTCGGCGTACTGGTCGGGGTCGAAGTCCCCGAAGACCTCGAACTTCTGCTCGGGCGTGAGGTTGATGCCCATCTTCTTCGCCTCCATGGCGTGCTCAACGGCCTTGGCCATCTGCTGGAGCCGGGCGATCCGGTCGGACAGCAGGGCATGCTGCCGGCGCAGGTGCTCCCGCGGATCCGTCTCCGGGTCGTCCAGCAGGACCGCGACCTCGTCGAGCGGGAAGCCGAGCTCCCGGTAGAACAGGATCCGCTGCAGCCGGTCCAGGTCGGCGTCGTCGTACCGCCGGTGTCCTGCGTGGCTGCGGCCGCTCGGGGAGAGCAGGCCGATCTCGTCGTAATGGTGCAGGGTGCGCACCGTGACTCCGGCGAAACCGGCGACCTGGCCCACGGAGTAGCTCATCGCCTTCCGCTCCTCTGGTTGGGTACGCCCTTCACTGTGGGTCCTCACGCCACGTGAGGTGCAAGCCCCGGCCGCCGATCCGCCGGCCGGGGTGCGCCGGGAGCCGCCGGAGGGCTAGCCCATCGCCTTGGTGCCGTCGATGGATTCGCGCACGACGTCCGCGTGGCCCGCGTGCCGGGCGAACTCCTCCACCAGGTGCAGGAGCATCCAGCGCACGGACACCTTGCCGTCCTTGGGGAACCAGGGCGCCGGAGGGAGCGGGAAGGTGTCGTCGAGGCTGGGGACGGCGGCGACGAAAGCCTCCGCCTCCCTCACGACCCCGTCCCAGAAGGCCAGGACGTCCTCGATGCTCTCGCCCTCGGCCAGGCGGAAGCCCTCGCTCCACCTCTCCATGCTGCGTTGCCGCTCGTTCGGCCGCTGCTGGGCCAGCCGCAGCCAGACGAGCTCCACCTCGGCAACGTGCTTCAGCAGCCCCGAGAGGGACAGCTCGCTGGCACTGGGGCGGCTCGCGGCCTGCTCCTCGGTGAGCCCTCGGACCGACTCGCGCAGCGCCACGCGCTGGGCCTCGACGAAGGCGAGGAGCGTGCCGCGCTCGTCGCCGGGGACCTCGGTGGAAATCTGAGCCATGACCTGCCGCCTTCGGTGTTGGTGCTTCTCCTGCTGACGAGAACCACGCTACGGAGCCTTGCGGTCAATACCTGTCCTAATTGGACCCTCAGTTGGGAGTGTCCTCCCCGTCCGGACGAAGAGCGGGCAGCGCGGTCGCGGGCTGGGGCAGCAGGGCCTTGGAGAGGTCCTGCTTGCCGGTCGGATCGAGCCCGTACATCGCCTCGTATATCTTGCGGACGGCCGGGCCCGAGGCACCGGAGCCGGTGCCGCCCTGGGAGATCGTCATGACGATCGCGTAGTCCTCGGTGTACGAGGCGAACCACGAGGTGGTCTGCTTGCCCTGGACCTCGGCGGTGCCGGTCTTGGCGTGCATGGGGATCTGCTTCTGCGGCCAGCCGCCGAAGCGCCAGGCGGCGCTGCCGTTGGTGGCCACACCGGCGAGGGCCTCGTCGATGTCGTCGCGGGTCTTCTCGTCCATCGGCAGCTTGCCCTGCACCTTCGGCGCGAGCTCCCGGACCGAGCTGCCGTCGGCGCTCACGACCGCCTTGCCGATGCTGGGCTGGTGGAGCGTGCCACCGTTGGCGATGGCCGCGTACACGGAGGCCATCTGGATCGGTGTGACGAGGGTGTCGCCCTGACCGATCGAGTAGTTGATGGCGTCGCCCTCGCGCATCTGGTTGCCCTGGCGGCAGTTCTCGTAGGCGATCTTCTCGGCGAAGGTACCGTTCTTCTTGCCGTCCCGGCACCAGGCGGCCTTGTTCGCCTCGAAGAAGTCCTGCTTCCACTTGCGGTCGGGAATCCGGCCGCTCACCTCGTTCGGCAGGTCGATGCCCGTGGGCTTGCCGAGCCCGAAGTCGTGGGCGGTCTTGAAGAACCAGTCGTTCGGGGTCTTCTTCGGGTTGATGCCACCGTCCTTCTTCCACTCCTGGTCCGCGATGGAGTAGTAGACGGTGTCGCAGGAGACTTCCAGGGCCCGGCCGATGGTGATGTCGCCGTGGCCCTGCGACTCGAAGTTCGTGAAGGTCTGGCTGCCGACCGAGTACGAGCTGGGGCACGGGTAGCGGTTGTTGAACGGGTAGCCGGCGTTGACCGCGGCGGTCGAGGAGACCACCTTGAAGATGGAGCCCGGCGCCGCCTGGCCCTGGATCGCCCGGTTCAGGAGCGGGTAGTTCGACTCCTTGTCGGTGAGCCCGGCGTAGTCCTTGGCGGAGATGCCGCCGACCCAGGCGTTCGGGTCGTAGGTCGGGTTCGAGGCCATCGCCACGACGCGGCCGGTCTTGGCCTCCATGACGACGACGGCGCCCGCGTCCGCCTCGTAGTTCCGGCGGGTGTTCTTGTCGTACGTCTTGCGGGCATCGATCATCGCGTTGTTCAGCTCCCGCTCGGCGACCGCCTGGACGCGGGAGTCGATCGAGGTCACGACGTTCGAGCCGGGCTGCGCCTTGTCGGTCTGGCCCTGGCCCGTGACCCGGCCGAGGTTGTCCACCTCGTAGCGGGTGATGCCCGCCTTGCCGCGCAGTTCCTTGTCGTACGTGCGCTCCAGGCCGGAGCGGCCGACCTGGTCCGAGCGCAGGTAGGGGGAGTCGGAGTTCTTCGCCTTGGCGATCTCCTCGTCGGTGACCGGCGAGAGGTAGCCGAGCACCTGGGAGGTGTTGGCCCCGTCCGGCCCGGCGTAGCGGCGCATGGCGGTGGGTTCTGCGGTGATGCCGGGGAAGTCCTCGGCGTGCTCGTGGATCTGGAGCGCCTGCTCGGTGGTGGCCTCGTCGCTGACCGGGATCGGCTGGTAGGGAGAGCCGTTCCAGCAGGGCTGCTTGGTCTTGGCGTCGCAGAGCCGGACCTTGTCGAGGACTTCCTGCGGGTCCATGCCGAGGACGCCGGCGAGGCGGGTGAGGACGGCCTTGCCCTTGTCCTTCATCGCGAGCAGCTCGGTGCGGCTGGCGGAGACCACGAGGTGGGTCTGGCTGTCGGCGAGCGGGACCCCGCGCGAGTCGAGGATCGAGCCGCGCACGGCAGGCTGGACCACGCGCTGGACGTGGTTGTTCTTGGCCTCGTCCGTGTACTCCTGGCCATTGCGTATCTGGAGGTACCAGAGGCGTCCGCCCAGGGTGAGCAGGAGCGAGAAGACCACGATCTGGATGACGACGAGCCGGATCTGGACCCGAGGGGTCCGGCCGGTCTCGGGTATGTTGCTCAACTTGCACTCCCCCGGGCGGCGCCGCGTACGCCCGCCCGAGTCTAGAACGATGAACGCCTAGAACGGGAAGCGCGTCCGGCCGTGCTGTACGGAGATCCACTTCTGCGTGGTGAAGGCCTCCACGGTGGCCTCGCCGTTGAGGCGGCCCAGGCCCGAGGCCTTCTCCCCGCCGAAGGCGGCCAGCGGCTCGTCCCCGATGGTGGAGTCGTTGACGTGGATCATCCCCGTCTCGATCCGCTGCGCGAAGCGGACGCCCCGCTCCACGTCCCGGGTGTGCACCGCGCCGCTCAGTCCGTACGGGGTCGCGTTGGTCAGCCGTACGGCCTCGTCCTCGCCGTCGAAGACGACCAGCAGGGCCACCGGGCCGAAGATCTCCTGGCCCAGCAGCGGGGAGTCCTCGGGGAGGCCGGTGAGGACGGTCGGCTCGACGAGGTTGCCGCGCGTAGACCCCCGGACGAGTGCCTGCGCGCCGGATTCCACGGCCTGGTCCACGAGTGCGGTCAGGGCGTCGGCCTGGAAGGAGTTGATCAGCGGGCCGATGTGGGTGTCGGCCTCGTGCGGGTCACCCGTCTTCAGCGCCCGCACGCGGGCGATGAACTTCTCGGTGAACTCCTCGGCCACGGAGGCGTCGACCAGGATCCGGTTGGCGGCCATGCAGACCTGGCCCTGGTAGACGAAGCGGCTGAAGACGGCCGCGTCCACCGCGTAGTCGAGGTCGGCGTCGTCGAGGACGACGAGCGCGCTGTTGCCGCTGAGCTCCAGGACCGTCCGCTTGAAGTGCTTGGCGGCGACCGCGCCGACGTGCCGGCCGACCCGGTCCGAGCCCGCGAAGGAGATGACCTTGGGGACGGGGTGGGTGAGGAGCGCGTCGCCTATCTCCGCTATGTCCGTGACCAGGACGTTCAGCAGACCGGCCGGCAGCCCGGCGTCCTCGAAGATTTTGGCGATGACGCCGCCGCCGACCACGGGTGCGTTCTGGTTGGGCTTGATCACCACCGCGTTGCCCAGCGCCAGCGCCGGGGCGACCGACTTCAGGGTGACCAGGAAGGGGAAGTTGAAGGGGCTGATCACGGTGATCACGCCGACCGGGAGGCGCTGGACCCGGTTCTCCTTGCCCTCGACCGGCGAGGTCAGGATGCGGCCCTCGGGGCGGACGGCGAGCTGGATCGCCTCGCGGATGAACTCCTTGGCGAGGTAGACCTCGTACTCGGCCTTGGGACGCGTCCCGCCGAGCTCGTCGATCATCGCCTCGATGATCTCCTTCTCGCGCTCCTCGGTGATCCGCAGGGCACGCTCCAGGACCGCGCGTCTGCTGTACGGGCTGGTGGCGGCCCACTCCCGCTGCGCGCGCTCGGCGCCGCGGTAGGCCTGGTCCACCTGCTCGACGGTGGCCACGGTGATGGCGGCGAGCTTCTCCCCGTTGTACGGGTTGACGTCGATGATGTCCCAGGAACCGGTTCCGGCCAGCCATTCGCCGTCGATGTACTGGTGAGCGAGGTCGCTGAATATGGACATGCCATCCCTTACTGCGAGCGCGCACCCGTGCGCTGCACCGGAGACCGATCGGTCGTCATGCACTGATCAGACGTCATACTACGTGCGCATCAAGACAGTTGGAGCAGGCCGCGGAGAAGATCCCGGGTCCGGTCGGCGTCCGGGCAGTCGGCCTGGAGCCGCTCCATCGCGCGGCCGTACTGCCCCACTTCCTCGTCCTTGTCCAGGTAGAGGGCACTGGTGAGCTGTTCCAGATAGACGATGTCCTGGAGGTCCGACTCGGGGAAGCGCAGCAGGGTGAAGGCTCCGCTTTCCCCCGCGTGGCCACCGAAGGAGAAGGGCATCACCTGGAGCTGGACGTTGGGCCGCTGGGAGACCTCGATGAGGTGCTCCAGCTGGCCGCGCATGACGTCGCGGTCGCCGTACGGGCGGCGCAGCGCGGCCTCGTCGAGGACGGCGTGGAAGACCGGCGCGTTCTCGGAGACGAGGACCTTCTGGCGCTCCAGGCGCAGCGCGACGCGGCGGTCGATCTCGGCGGCGGTGGCGCCGGGCATGCCGCGCCTGACGACGGCGTGGGCGTAGGCCTCGGTCTGCAACAGGCCGTGGACGAACTGGACTTCGTAGATCCGGATGAGCGAGGCGGCACCCTCGAGACCGATGTACGTCTGGAACCACCCGGGCAGCACGTCGCCGTAACTGTGCCACCAGCCCGTCGCGTTGGCCTCGCGGACCAGTCCCAGCAGGGACTCGCGCTCGGCCGTGTCCGTGACTCCGTAGAGCGTGAGGAGGTCCTCCACGTCTCTGGCCTTGAAGCTCACCCTTCCCAACTCCAAGCGGCTGATCTTCGATTCGGATGCGCGGATCGAGTAGCCGGCCGCCTCACGGGTGATGCCGCGGGATTCTCGGAGTCGCCTGAGCTGGGAGCCCAGGAGGATGCGGCGCACCACAGAACCGCTCGCTTCTGCGGTCACTAGTACTGCCCTCCCCATCGCAATGGCGTGCGCGTGGTGTGTGCGCGTCGAGGGGCCCCCGTACCCCAGGGCCGCAGTCTGCCACCAAAACGCATCGGTCCGTACTCGTTCTGTAACGGAATCCTGGCTCCCGGAAAAGAAGTCCGTAAGGATGCGTAGGAAGAAATGAGCAAGAACCATCACGGGAGGGGACAGGTCCGGCGCGTGCACGTGCATCTGCCCTTGCATCCGGCACCGGCATTCGGAACGATGGTCCCCGCGCACCTGCGTGCACTTCGCGCCGGCGCCGCGGACCCACCCCGCAGTTCTTTCTGGACGGAGATGACCGCTCCGCCCGCGAATCCCGGGAGTGCCTCGCATGGGGACGAATGGATCGACCATGCTCGAGCCGTTACGGCAGGGGCTTCCCCCGGTCGACCCCACGGCCGTCTCCGGGTCCGCCTCCTGCGCTCTGCCCGCCCGGTTGGAAGCGGTGCGGGGCGCCCGCTCTTTCTGTCGGTCGACACTGTCCCAGTGGGGTCTCGAAGAACGCTTCGACGACGTGTCGCTGGTCGTCTCCGAGCTCGTCACCAACGCGCTGCGCCATGCCCTGCCCGAGGATTCGCGGGTCGCGGGCGGTGAGGCGGAGCCGCCGGTACGGCTGCACCTGATGCGGTGGAGCACCCGGCTGGTGTGCGCGGTGCGCGATCCCAGTGAGGACCGGCCCGGGGGTTCCTTCTCCCCCGAGCGGACGGCGGAGAACTTCGACCTGGAGTCCGGGCGCGGGCTGTTCCTGGTGGACTCGTACAGCGACAGCTGGGGATGGCACCCGCTCGCGGGACGGCTGACCGGCAAGGTGGTCTGGGCGCTGTTCCTGCTCCAGGAGTGAACGGCCGCTCCACCGGGGATACACGCCGATTCACGACAACTGGCCGGGACTGATCGCAATGATCATTCCCGGCCAGTGCACGTGCACGGCTTGATCTGGTGCGCTGTTCCGTCAGCCGATCAGGTGGTCGAACTCGCCGTCCTTGACGCCCAGGAGCAGAGCCTCTATCTCGGCCGGCGTGTACACGAGCGCCGGGCCGTTCGGAAAGCGCGAGTTGCGCATGGCGACGTCGCCGCCGGGCAGTTTCGCGAACTCCACACAAGAACCCTGAGAGTTGCTGTGTCTGCTCTTCTGCCAGGTCAGCTCAAACAAGGAAGCGAGTTCTGCAGCTGCCATCCCGTTGTACGCGTGGTCCACAGGAAGCCCCCGATAGTGCAGATGTCAACTGCACCGGATCATAGCTGTGTTCATAAGCGCATGCATGGGCAGATGCACGTGCACGCGGGGTGCTTCCCTGATCACAGATATGGATCACCCTTACGGGCAAAGGGCGTTCGACACCTCGTCCAGTGAGTCCAGGAGCTGTTCGGCGGCCGCCCGCAGCACCCCCTCCTCGGGCAGGTCCCCGTCCGCCAGCACCGCCCTGACCTCGTCCCACCGCGGGATCCGGCGCTCGCGCACCGCCGTCGCGCCCGCCTCGGTGGCCGAGCGCAGCGCGCGCGCCAGCTCGGCCGCGCCCGGCACCGGCGGGTGCGCGCGGTCCGGGAAATGGGCCTCCAGGAGCATGACGCCCCGGCCCAGCGCGGCCAGGGCGTCGCCCGCGTCGTCGGCGGCCGCCCGCGACAGCCCCCGGTGACGCACCGGCTCCCCCGCGGCCCGGCCGAGCGCGTCCTGCCAGGCGACCCGGGCGTCACGGACGGCCAGCAGGGCCTCGCGGACGTCGGCGCGCCGGGCCCGGGCCGGATCGGCGTACTGGCCGAGCACGGCGGCCGCGTACCGCCCGGCGGCGGCGAGCCAGTCGGCGAGACGGGTCCGCAGCCGAGGGGTCTCCCAGGCCGGATAGAGGGCGTAGCCGAGCATCGCGAGCAGGCCGCCGAGCAGGGTGAGGGCGACCCGGTCGGGCACGGTCTGGTCCCAGCGGACCCCGCCCATGCCGAGCAGGAAGACGACGTAGGCCGAGACGAAGACCTGCGCGACGGCGTACCCGGTGCGCATCAGGACGTACATCAGGCCCGCGCTGACCACGGCGAGGAAGCCCGACAGGTACATCCCCGGCTGCGCCAGCTGCACGATGCCGGTGGCGACGGCGACCCCGACGAGGGTGCCGCCGAAGCGGGCGACGGCGCGGGAGTAGGTCTGGCTGAAGTCCGGCCGCATGATCATTACGGAGGCCATCGGGGCCCAGTAGGCGTGCCCGAACGGCAGCACGTGGCCGATGAGGGAGCCCGCGCAGACCACGGCCGTGACGCGCAGGGCGTGCCGCAGGACCGCAGAACCGGGGCGCAGTTCGGCGCGTACGGCGTTCCACGCCAGCGGGACCAGCCCCGGCAGGGTGGGCCGCAGCATCGACTCCCCGGGATCGGCGGTGCGCCCGGATCGCGGCTCGACCGTCTCCAGTACGTCGTCCAGCAGGGCGGCGAGCCGGCGCGCGGCCCGGAGCGGCGCGCCGGTGAGGACATCCGCCGTGTCGGGGGACTTCAGGACGGCCAGGTCCGGCGCGGGGAGGCGTACGGGATCCCCGTGCCGGATCGCGTGCGCGGCGGCGTCCAGGACCTCCCCGGCGGCGGCGAGCAGTTCGCGCACCCGGTCCCGGGCCGGACCCTCGGCGGGCGCCCCCACGGCCGGATCGGCGAGCGAGGCGAGCACCGGCCGGACCCTCTCCGCGAGCCCGCGCGCCCCGTGCAGCTCGGCGGGGCGGCGCCGGGCCTGGCGCACGGTCACGGTGGCGGCGTCCCGGGCGGTCATCAGCGGCTGCGGGTCGAAGGGCGCGACGGGGTCCTGCCGCAGCCGGCGGGCGTAGTCGGCCTCGGCGGCGAGCGCGTCGGCGAGGGCGTCGCGCTGGGCGCCCCAGCGGCGGACGGGGAAGAGCACGATGAGCAGCGCCTGCACCACCCCGCCGGCGGCGATCAGGGCGGCGTGCCCGGCGGCCTGCGGCACGGAGGTCGGCAGGGTGACGGTCACCAGCATGATCGCGACGTTCCCGGAGGCGATGATCCCGGCCGTGGGCCCGGCCGCCCACACCATCCCGGCCGCGAAGGCCCAGGCGGCGAGCAGGGCCAGGAAGAGGCCGGCGTGGGAGGAACCGACGAGGTAGCCGACGAAGGTGGAGACGGCCAGGGTCAGGCCTGAGGCGAGGGCGAGGACGGGGCGCGGACGCCAGCTCTTCTGGAGGGTCGCGAGGGCGGCCATGAAGGCCCCGAAGGCGGAGCTGGCCGCCGAGCCGGGCCCGAACAGGGCGAGCCCGGCCCCGATGACGAGGGCGAGCCCCGCGGCGGCCCGCAGCGCGATGAGGGGCTCCAGCGGGGCCCGCTCGACCGTCATGCCCGCCCGGGCGGTGTCCTTCAGCGCCCGGAGCCAGCTCATGGGGCGAGGGTATCCGTTTTGTCCGGTACGGCCATCTGGCCTCGCCGCCGGGGCTCGGCCCGGGCCCCCGCGCCTCAAACGCCGGCGGGCTGGGGTGCGGATGCCGGGTGCGGCGCCGCCGGCCGGGGGCTCCGCACCCGGAACCCCCGGCCCCCGCGCCTCAAACGCCGGGGGGGTGCCTCGGGCCCGGGCGTGCCGGGGTTGGGTCCGGGCTGACCGGGGCTGCCTGGCGTGGGTTGGGGCCGGGCGGGCCGGAGTCGCGCCCGGCAGGGGCTGAGTCAGGGCGGACTCAACCGGGACCTTGCCCAGCAGGGGCTGGCTCGGGCCCGGCGCGGGCTGGGCCGGGCTGACCGGGCTGTGCCTGGCGTGGCGGGCTGGCCGAGGTCGCGCCCGGCAGGGGCTGGGCCGGGGTTGGGTCCGGGCGGGCCGGGGTCGCGCCCGGCGTGCGTGGGGGCGGGCGGGCCGGGGCGCGCCCGGCAGGGATTGGCCCGGCCCGGCGTGGGCCGGGCCGGGCCTGTGCCTGGCGCGCGGGCCGGGCCTGTGCCTGGCGCGGGCTGGGCCGGGGTTGGGTCCGGGCTGACCGGGCTGTGCTTGGCGTGGGTTGGGGCGGGCGGGCCGGGGTGGTACCCGGCGTGGGTTGGCGGTCGCGTGCAGGGCGATCCTGGCCCCGCCGGGCACGTCCAGCCTCGCCTGGGGGCACCTTCAGCGGTAGCCGGGGGGTGTGAGTGCGGGGTCCAGGGCGAGTTCCGGTCGGCGCGGCAGCGGTTACCAAGGCGGAGCTCCGGTCAGCGCGGCAGCGGTTTGGAGCGGCCCGACACATGCGCGGCATCCGCGGCCGCCGTACCGTCCTCCCAGCCCGCGAGATCGGTCGCCCCGCGCAGCCGCGTCGTCGTGGTCTGCGGGAACATCTCCTCCGCCCGCGAGCTGACGGCGACATCGCGGGCCACCAGTGCCGGCAGGGGGTCCGCGGCCTCGCTCACCGTTTGCTCGGCGGTCTCGGCCAGCCGCCGCCCGAGCCTGCTGGCGTACGCGAGCAGGAAGGACTGCCGGAATGTCTTGGTCCGCTTGCGGCCCCCGGCCCGCTGCGCGGCCTCCGCCCGCGTCATCGCCGCCGTGCCCTGCACGAGCAGCGAGGTGTACAGCAGCTCCACCGCCTCCAGGTCGCTCTCGAAGCCGACCACCGTGGAGAACTCGAAGCCGCTGTTCCACACCGCCCGGCACCGGTTGGCGGTGGCCACCGCGTCGAGCAGCACCGCCTTGGCCTCCTCGTACGGCGGCTCCACCCCGATCCGGCAGGCCCCCGGGACCTGCGCCGGAGCCCCGCCGCGCGCCACCAGCAGCGCCTCGTCCACGGTGTGCCGGGCCATCAGCTCCTGGGCCTTGGCACTGAGCGCCTCCGCCTCCTCCGGGAAGGTGGTGGCCTCGGCCTTCGCCAGCAGTGCCCGGATGCGGCCGAGCATCCGCGGCTCGATGTGGGCGTGTTCTGCGAGGGCGTCGGCCGGGTCACCGGGCAGCGGCCCCACGGGCTCGATCGAGGGCAGCCGGACCAGCAGCCGGAACACCTCCAGCCAGGCGGTGGCCAGCGTGAACCGGTCCGCCTTCTCACGGCGGGCGAGCTGGTCGGCGTACTCCTCGTCGCTCGTCCACCACACCTGCGCCCCGGTCCACCGCTCCGGAAGCCGGGCGTACCGGCGCGCCTCGGCGGCGATCAGGTCCCCGGTGATCCGCAGGTGCCGTTCGTCGAGGTCCCGGCGGACCAGCCGGAGCACGTCGGCCGGCTGCCAGCCCCGCTCCCAGCCCTGCCGTACGTACGCCTCTCCGCGCGCCAGCAGCTCCCGCCCGACCGCGCCCCACCGCGCGGGCTCGGCGGCGAGCAGCGACGCCCCGGTGTCCAGCCCGGTGTCGTCCTGGGCGTAGAGGGCGGCGGCGAAGGCTCGGTCGACGGTCTCGGCAAGGTCTCTCACACCCTTCAGCTTGGCATGTCCGCCTTCGCGTCCCATTCCCGGCGGGCGGCCTCGATCCGCGGGCGGTGGGCGAGCGACCAGTCGGCGAGGCCCTTGACCAGGAGGGTCAGGCTGTGGCCGAGTTCGGTCAGCTCGTACTCGACCTGCGGGGGCACGGTGGGATACACGGTCCGGCTGACCAGGCCGTCGCGCTCCAGGCGGCGGACGGTGAGGGTGAGCATCCGCTGCGAGACGCCGTCGACCGCGCGCTGGAGCTCCTTGAACCGGTGGACCCCGGCGGCGAGCTGGACGACGACGAGGACGGACCACTTGTCGCCGAGCCGGTCGAGGACGTCGCGGATGCCGCAGTCGTCGTCGCAGCTGACCACGGGGTCGCCCGGGACGGCGGGGGTGGTTATCGCGGTGTGCCCTGGTGACATGGAAGTGCCTCCTTACGCTCCGTGCGCCGGTCCGCACACGATGTCCGTGTACCCAACCACGAACGCGGACAGAGGACTTCCCATGCTCTTGATCACCGGCGCCTCGGGCGGACTCGGCTCCCAGGTGGCGCGACGCCTGGCGGACCGGCCGGACGTACGGCTCGGCACGCGTGCGCCGGACGGGCCCGGGCAGGTGCGGGTGGACTTCGACGACCCGGAGTCGCTCGACGCCGCCTTCGCCGGGGTGGCCACCCTGCTGCTCATCTCCGCCGGGTACGGGGAGGACGACCGGGTCATCGCACGGCACGGCGCGGCGGTCGCGGCGGCCGAGCGGGCCGGGGTGCGCCACCTCGTCTACACCAGCCTCACCGGGACCGGGGACCACCTGCCGTACGCGCTCCCGCACCGCTGGACCGAGCGCCGCCTGCGCGAGTCCTCGCTGAACTGGACCGTCCTGCGCAACGGCCTGTACGCGGAGCTGCTGGCGGCCCTGGCCGCGCCCGGCCCGGACGGGCTGATCACCGCGCCGATGGGGGACGGGCGGCTCGCGGCGGTCGCCCGGGAGGACCTGGCGGAGGTCGCCGTACGGGTCGCCCTTGCGCCGGAGGCGCACGCCGGGCAGGTGTACGAGCTGGTCGGCGACCGCGCGCTGGGCGGGGCGGAACTGGCGGGGGCGGCCGGCGCCCGCTACGCGCCGGGCTCCCTGTCGGATGCCCGGGCCGCGCTGGCGGCCACTGCGGCGCAGCCGTTCGAGGTCCCGATGCTGGTGGCGACGTACTCGGCCATCGCCGCGGGCTTCCTGGCCACCCCTGACGCCG
Organism: Streptomyces sp. NPDC048269; assembly: GCF_040652395.1. Lineage (NCBI taxonomy): Bacteria > Bacillati > Actinomycetota > Actinomycetes > Kitasatosporales > Streptomycetaceae > Streptomyces > Streptomyces sp. NPDC048269. The sequence continues at coordinate 143,722 of NZ_JBEZLW010000009.1, read as the reverse complement.
GGGTCCTCCCGAAGCTCTTGGGCCGCGCCCCCCGGTCCGCCCTGGCGGTGTACACGGAGTCGGCGTCCCGCCAGTAGCCCACTGCGGCGCCACTCCTGGGGTCCCGCAGGGAATCGAGCCCGCCCGGCGTTCGACAGCCCACCCGCGCCGAACGCGCCGGGTCAGGGGCGAGCCGTACCCAGCCCTGCCTGGGGGCGGAGCCGTACCCAGCCCCGCCGGGGGACACCTCCCAGCAGTAGCCGGGGAGCGCGGGGTACGGGGCGGAGCGCCGGCCCTTCGCTGCGCCGGCGATTGAGCCGCGCCGCCGATTGTGCCGCGCCCACCCGGCCCCCGGCGGCGCCGCCGCCGGATGTCAGACCGCGGTGGGACACTCGCATCCGTGAGCGAACACGCCGGGCGGTGGGCCCTCGTCGAGGACGGCGACGGGTGGTGGCACGCCGCGCCCGTGGACCCGGCCGCCGGGGCGCGGGTCAGCGTGCGCGAGCCCACCGCGGCGGTGCGGGCCGCGCCGGCCGGGACGCGGTGGGTCTGGCGGTCCACCACCGCCGTCTACCCCCGGCTGCTCGCCGCCGGAGTGCGGGTCGAACGGTGCTACGACGTCGAGGACGCCGAGCTGCTGCTGCTCGGTCACGAGGGCCGGTTCGGGGAGCCCCGCTCGGCGGCCGCCGCCTGGGCCCGGCTCAACGACGCCCCCGTACCGCCCGATCCCCCGCAGCGCGCTGCCGAGCCCGGCACGCAGGATTCCCTCTTCGACCCGCAGCCCGCTCCCCTCCCCCTCGACGCCCTGCTCGCGGTCCACGCCGACCAGGCGAAACGGCTCGACGCCACCGCCCACCCCGACCGGATGCGGCTGCTCACGGCCGCCGAGTCCGCCGCCTTCCTCGTGGCCGCCGAGATGAACCGCGCGGGCCTGCCCTGGCGGGCCGACGTACACCGCGCCCTCCTCACCGAGCTGCTCGGCGAGCGGTACGCCGGCGGCGGCGAGCCCCGCCGTCTCGCCGAGCTGGCCGACCGGATCTCCGACGCCTTCGGCCGGCGCGTGCGCCCCGAGCTCCCCGCAGACGTCATCAAGGCCTTCGCCGAGGCCGGGATCAAGCTCAAGTCGACCCGCCGCTGGGAGATCCAGGAGCTGGACCACCCGGCCGTGGCGCCGCTGATCGAGTACAAGAAGCTGTACCGGATCTACACCGCCCACGGCTGGAGCTGGCTCGCGGACTGGGTCCACGAGGGCCGTTTCCGCCCCGAGTTCATCCCCGGCGGCACCCTCACCGGCCGCTGGGTCACCAATGGCGGCGGGGCCCTGCAGATCCCCAAGGTGATCCGCCGGGCCGTCGTCGCCGATCCGGGCTGGCGGCTGGTCGTCGCCGACGCCGACCAGATGGAGCCGCGCGTGCTCGCCGCGATCTCCCGCGACCCCGCCTTCATGGAGGTGGCCGGGCGGCCCGAGGACCTCTATACCGCCGTCTCCCGCCAGGGCTTCTCCGGCGACCGGGACAAGGCCAAGCTCGCCGTCCTGGGCGCCGTCTACGGGCAGACCTCCGGGGACGGCCTCAAGAACCTGGCCGCGCTGCGCCGCCGCTTCCCCCGGGCCGTGGCGTACGTGGACGACGCGGCCAAGGCCGGGGAGGAAGGGCGGCTCGTACGGACCTGGCTGGGCCGCACCTGCCCGCCGCCCGCCGAGACCCCGGACGAGGGCGAGGCCGGGATCCCGCAGGACCGGGAGGACGCCTGGACTCCGAGCTACGCCTCCACCAACACCCGCGCCCGCGGCCGGTTCACCCGTAACTTCGTCGTACAGGGCAGCGCCGCCGACTGGACCCTGCTGCTGCTGGCGGCCCTGCGGCAGACCCTCGCCGGGATGCGGGCCGAGCTGGTGTTCTTCCAGCACGACGAGGTGATCGTGCACTGCCCGGCCGAGGAGGCCGGGGCCGTCGCCGAGGCGATCCGCGCCGCCGGTGACCGGGCCGGCCGGATCGCCTTCGGCGACACGCCGGTGCGGTTCCCGTTCACCACGGCGGTCGTGGAGTGCTACGCCGACGCGAAATGAGCTACGGGGTGGTCCACTTCGGGCTCAGCGCGATCTCCTTCAGCTGGTCCATGGTCAGCAGTGGGGCCTTGCGGGTGGCGGGCTTGTTCTGGCTGCCGCTGTTGAAGGCGGAGACCACCACCCGCACACCGTCCGGCCGCAGGGTGTCCACGCTCCACCAGACCACCCCGGCGCCGCCCTTCTCCCCCGGCTTCTGCTCCGCCTTCACCTTGGTGCCGTCCGGCAGCGTGGTCACTCCGTCGCCCGCCATGTAGCCGGCCAGCAAGTCCCGCATGTTCGGCTGCACGTTGACCTGGACCATCGATTTGCCCTTGCCGTCGTCGAGCACGGCGTACGCGTAGTCGCCCTCGCCGCCCTCGGAAACGACCGTGACCCCGTCCTTCGGCAGGAGCGACTGCAGGACCGGCCCGGCCTGCGGGCCGGCGCCCGACACCGGACTCTCGGCGCGCTCGACCGGCGCCGCCGGCAGGTCGTTCAGCGCCGGGTGCCACTGGTCCGCAGTGACCAGCGCCTTCAACTGGGCAGTGGTCAGGGGTGGGTTGGGCCGGGAGATCGCGGCGCCCTTCTCGGCGGGGGCGTTCCATTCGGACGCGTCGACCTGGAAGCCCTGCGGGGTCACGAGCACGGCCCGCCAGACCTTGGTGTCCACCCGGCGGTCCGGGTACTCGTAGCCCTTGTAGAGCAGAAGCCGGGAACCGTCTCCCAGCTGCTCGGCCAGGCAGTCGTCATATCCCTGGACTTCCTTGTCCCCGCACCGGGTCATCTCGCGCGCGTTGCTGCCGCCCGGGTCCACCCGGGAGAGGCCGACGCTGATGGCCGCCTTGCCGTTCCCGTCGTCGAACACCCCGGATGCCATCGGGGGCTCGTCGGTGCCGCGCGCCACGGTATCGGTCAGCTGCCCGGCGGGCAGCAGTCCCCGGAACACCGCGAGCAGCCCTTCCGCCGTGACGGCGCCGGTGCCGCCTCCCGTCATCTTCCCGGGCTGCGGGGGCTTGGTGGTCTCCAGGGGACGCGGCGCCGCCACGTTGACCGGGCCGGAACCGCCCAGCAGGCCACCGGAGTAGGCGCCGACCGACCCGACCAGGGCCAGGGCCAGCACCGAGCCGCCGACCACCGCGGCCCGGCGGCGGGCCACCAGCCGCCGGCCGCGCCGCTCACCGGCGTCCACGAGGGCGAGCCGGTCGGCCGTGAAACCGTCCCCCGCGCGCCGGAGCGCTTCACCGAGCTCATCTTCAAAGGGCATGCGGAACCAAGCCTTCCATTTCAAGGTGGGTGAGGAAAGGGGGCACGGACCGGCGTTCTCAGAGCTCCGCCAACGCGGCCAGATCGCCGCCCAGTTGCTCCCGCAGCCGGCCCAGCGCCCGCGAGGTCCGGGTGCGCACGGCCGCCGAGCTGACGTTCATCGCGTCGGCGGTCTCCTCGACGCTGCGGTCCTCCCAGTAGCGCAGCACCAGGACCGCCCGGTCCTTCGGCGCCAGCCGCCCCAGCGCCTCCAGCAGCGTCAGCCGCAGTGCCGGATCACCGGCGCCGGCCGCCGCGCCCGGATCGGGGAGCTCCCCGACCGGGCGCTCCCCCGCCGACCGGCGGCGCTGGTGCGTCAGGAAGGCCCGTACCAGCACCGTCTGCGCGTACGCCGCCGGATTGTCGATGCGCGAGATCCGCCCCCAGAGCAGGTACATCCGCCCCAGGGTCTCCTGCACCAGATCCTCCGCGAGGTGGGTGTCCCCGCTCGCCAGCAGGCACGCCGACCGGTACAAATGCCCCGACCGGCCTGCCGCGAACTCACGGAACCCGTCTCTGCGACCCTGCCGCATGCACTCCCCCTCGCGCCCGTCTCACCCCATTGACGCGACGGCGGTGCGGAAATGTTTCACCCCTTCTTGAACGGCGGTCATCCCAGGCCGTGGAAGTAGACGTGGAACTCCTCGCGGACGAAGCCCTCCGCCTCGTACAGCCCCTGCGCGATCGTGTTGTCGTACGCGGTCTCCAGCTGTACGCCGGCCACCCCGGCCTCGCGGGCCAGGCGCAGCACCTCGCGCAGCAGCGCGCGGCCCGCGCCGGTGCGGCGGCCGGAGGGGGCCACGTAGAGGTCGTTGAGCACCCAGGCGGGCCGCATGGTGAGGGACGAGAACGTGCGGTAGACCTGCGCCAAGCCCACCGCCCCGGCCCCCGGAGCCTCGGCGAGCAGGACGAGCGACTCGCTCTTGGCGATGCGTTCCGCCAGGAAGGCGCGCGGGCGGTCCGGGTCCTCCACCTCCACCTCGTAGAAGTCCAGATAGCCGCGGAACAGCGCGGCGGCCGCCTCGACGTCTTCCTCCCCGGCCGCGCGGACCGTGACCGCCCCGTCGTGTGTCGTCCGAGCCTGGCCGTTCATGTGCGTCTCCCTGGTCACTCCAGCGCCGTCGGGAACCATTGTGCGCGGCGGTGCGGGACATGGCCCGGGTGGCCTCAGTGACCGACGGGCTGGGCGGGCAGGCTGAACACGTGGTCGGGGGTGACGATCTTCGTGATCGCCTCGCCGAACAGCGTGCTGGGCTCGGATCCCTGGAAGTCGGTGTCCGTGTTGAGCATCACCACCAGCGTGGCCCGCGACTGCGGCAGGTAGACGGTCAGCGTCTCGTAGCCCGGCAGCGATCCGTTGTGGCCGATCCAGCCCTGGACGTTGAAGATGCCCAAGCCGTACCCCGCGCCCGGCAGCGCCGGGACCACTTTCAGCCGCTGGGCCTGGGTGGCGGGGGTCAGCAGGGTCCCGGTCGCCAGGGTCTTCGCCCAGCTCCGCATGTCGGCGAGGTCGGAGATCATCGCTCCGGCCGCCCAGCCCCAGGAGGGGTTCCAGTTCGTGGCGTCCTCGGTCTTCCCGGAGGCCGTCTGGTCCGTGTAGCCGTGGGCGTGCGGACTGGGGAACTCCGCGCCGGCGGGGAACAGCGTGTGCTTCAGTCCGGCTTCGGCGACGACCTCGCGGTTGATGTAGTCGGCGAGCTCGTCACCGCTCGCCTTCTCCACGACCAGCCCGAGCAGGATCAGGTTGGTGTTGCAGTACAGGAACTTGGTGCCCGGCTCGAACAGCACCGGGTGCTCGAAGGCGTACGCCAGCAGCTCCTGCGGGGTGAAGGTCCGCTCGGGGTCGCTCGTCAGGGCCTTGTAGAAGTCCTCGTCCGCAGAGTAGTTGAACAGTCCGCTGCGCATCTCCGCCAGTTGTCGCAGGGTGATCCGGTCGCCGTTGGGGACCCCGTCCACGTACTTCCCGATGGGGTCGTCGAGTCCCACCTTGCCCTCGTCCACCAGCTGGAGCAGGGCGGTCACGGTGAAGGTCTTGGTCACGCTGCCGATGCGCATGTTCATGTCCGTCGCCATCGGCGCGCCGGTCGCCTTGTCCGCGACGCCGAAGGTCCGTACGTAATCGCCCTTCCCGGGCGCCGACAGGGCCACCATCACCCCGGGCACCCCGGCCTCGGCCATGACCTTCTTGACGGCCTCGTCCAGCTGGGCCGCCACGGCGGGGGTGAGCAGCGGGAACCCGTCGGAGGCCGGAGCGGAGACCGAAGGCGACGGATCGGGGGGCGGTGCGTCCGAGGCGTGTACCGCCCCGGAGCCCAGTGGTACGGCGATCAGAGCCGCCGTGGCCACGCCGACCGCTGTCCTGCGCAACCGTGCCGTCATGACCGGCCTCCTGCCCGCGTGACGCCGTGCCCCGAGCCCCGAGCCCCACGTCCTTCCAACGTAGACCCGGTTCTCCGCCCGGGCGACCGCACTGCCCGGGTGTGCTCGGTGCGGGTCCATGCTCTATGTTGCAGAGGCAAAACACGGGGGACTTCGCATGCCGCACGCGTCAGCCGCGCCCCTGAGCGGCTGTCGGCGCTCGACGAGGCGAGACTGAGGCGACGGACGACGGATGGCACGGGACTACGACAGCCAGCTTCTGGAGTCGGTGGCGGTACGCCGCCGCAGGATGAGGGACGCGCTGCTGTTCGGCGCGCAGCGGGCGCGGCGCACGGCCGACGAGCGGCTCGGGAAGCTGTTCGCGGGCATCGCCATCGCGGCTGTCCTGTGTGCGGGTTGCGTCGGATGGTCCTTCGTCCAGCACACGCTCGCGAAGCAGAAGGCCGAGCAGCAACAGAAGCAGCAACAGCAGCAAGGTCCGGTGCAGCAGTTCGGGCAGCCGTCGCCGCCCGCGAAGTCGCCGAAGCCGTCGGCCCCGCTCAAGTCGTCGAATTCGCCGCAGCCTTCGCACACGCCCAAGTCGCCCAAGACACCCAAGCCGTCGGCATCGTAGAAGTCGTAGACGGAAGCAGAAGACGTGCAGATCCGGGAGAGTTGACGGTCCGGAAGCAGAGCCACGTCCCCTTGGCCCCGAAAGGTCGCAGTCCCGCGATGATAGGTTCCCGTAAGTGGTGAGCACAGCAACGACTTCCCGGGCGCAATTGAGCCGGGTGACCCTGGTCGGCGAGCGGCGCCGGGCCGACATCGTCCTTCCCTCCGACACTCCGATCGGGCAGCTGCTCCCCGACATCTTGCATCTGCTCGACGACCGGGCCGCATCACGCCCGTTGACCCGTCAGCTGATCACGTCGGACGGTTCCGCGTTGCCGCACGACAGCACGCTCGCGTCGGCCGGGATAGCCGACGGCGCCGTCCTCCGGCTCGTCAGAACACACTCCGCGCCGCCCGCCCCCGTGGTCCACGACGTCACCGACCTGGTGGCCGACGACCTCGATCTGCAGGCCTGGCGCTGGCGTCCCGCCGCCCGGCGGGGCAGCGCGGGCGTGGCGACCGTGGCCTTCATGGTGACCGCCGCGCTGCTCGCCCGCCGCGAGTTCGCACTCGACGCCCTGGCCGGCGCGCTCACGGCCGTCACGCTCGTCCTGATGGCGGCCGGCGCGGTCGTCGCCCGGATCGGGCAGGCCAACCGAGGCCTGGCGACCGCCCTCCTGCTCGCCTCCGGCGGGCTGGGCGTCCTCACCGCGTGGACCGCCGCGGACGCCCACCACTGGTCGGGGATCGTGCGGCTCGCCGCCGTCGCCGGCTCGGTCGTCCTGACGCTGGTACTGCTCGGCTACTTCTCGCCGCTCGGCCGCGGCGGGCTCATCGGCGCCGTGGCCACCGCCCTGATCACGGCCCTGTGGGAGGCCGTCGCCGCCGTCCAGGACGATCCGGCCCGGCTCGGCGGGGTCGTCGCCCTCGTCTCGGTGGTGCTGCTCGGTCTGCTGCCGCGACTCGCCCTGATGGCCTCGGGGCTCACCGCGCTCGACGACCGCCGCTCGGGCGGCGTCTCCGTCAGCCGCCACGAGGTGGGCAACGCGCTCGCCGCCACGCACCGCGGGCTCGCCCTCGCAACGATCGTCACCGCGGTTTCGGCTGCGGCCGCGGGCTGGCTGCTGACCCTCGCCGAGAAGCCCACCGTATGGACGGTGGCACTGCCGGCGCTCGTCGCCGTGGTGCTGCTGTCGAGGGCGCGGGCCTTCCCGCTGGTCGCCGAGGTCGTGGCGCTGTCCGCCGCCGCGGCCCTGCTCGCCGTACGACTCGTGGTGCTGTGGACCGAGCACGACGGGGGCACCGCGGCGCTCACCGTACTGGGTGTGGCGGCGCTGCTGCCGTTGCTCGTGCTCGCGGTGCAGCCGCCGGAGCACGTGCAGGTCCGGCTGCGGCGTACCGCCGACCTCGTCGAATCGGTCGGCATGGTGGGGCTGTTCCCGCTCGCCGTCGGGGTGTTCGGCGTGTACGGGCAGCTGCTCAACAAGTTCTGAGTCAACGCGCAGGCGCTCCGGGCGGGGCAGCAGGTCGGAAGAAGAGGGGCAGGGGCAGACATGCCGAACGGAGACAACTGGCAGGGCGACGTCCTGCGCGACCTGAGGGCCGGCGCCTCGGCGCAGGGCGCCCCGCCACCGGGGCAGGGCCCGGCCGCCCCGCAGCCGGCGCCGGGCTCCGGCGCCCCGTCCCACGCCCCGGGGCAGGCTCCGTCCCCGGCTCCGGGACAGGCCCCCGGCGGGGTCGCGCCCGAAGGCCCGGCCCACGGCGCCCCGCAGCCCGTCCCTGGCTACGGGTACCCGCCCGAGCAGCCCGCTCCCGGCTACGGGTACCCGCAGGCGGCCCCCCAGGGCCACGTCCCCCGGCAGCAGCCGGCCGCCGCCCCGGCGGCCCGTACCCCCGACTCCCGGCCCGCCGTCGACCAGAACCTCGCCGGGGCCGTCCGCAAGCCCCGGCGAGGTGAGCCGTTCGCCGCCCGCGCCGTACGCGCAGTACGGCGAACCGTTTCCTCATCCGCCGCCCGCGAGGTCGCCGAGGCCACCCGCGCGGCCGAGATGCTCCAGCAGCCCGTGACCACCGGCCGCCAGATCGCCGTCACCTCCATCCGCGGCGGCGCCGGCAAGTCCACGGTCGCGGCGCTGCTCGGCACCACGTACGCCCACTACCGCCAGGACCCCGTCCTCTTCGTCGAGGCCGACCCCGCCCTCGGCTCACTGCCGATCCGGCTCGGCGCCGAGACCCTGCGCTGGACGACCGGCGACGTCGCGGACATCGTCGAACCCCAGATGTCGCTGCTCGACATCACCGGCTACCTCGTCCAGCTCCGCGACAACGCCTGGTTGCTGCCCGGCAGTCAGGGCCAGATCGGCGCGATGCTCGATCTCCGGTCCTACGAACGGGCCATGGTCGCGCTCCGCCGCTACTTCGGCGTGACCGTCGTCGACTGCGAGACGCTGCCCGCCGAGGTCGCGCGTGTCGCGCTCTCCGCGTCCCAGGCCCGCGTCCTGACCGCCCCCGCGACCCTGGACGGCGTCACCAGTACGTACGCGGTCCTCCAGTGGATGCAGGGCCTGCCCCCGCACGTGATCGCCGGCACGGTGGTCGTGCTCACCGAGCAGACGCCGCACCCGGGAATCGACCTCGCCGACGCGGTACGCACGCTCCAGGCCACCGGGGCGGGCGTGCAGGTCCTGCCGTACGACCGCCACCTGGCGGCCGGCGGCCCCATCCGCACCGAACTGCTCGCCCACTCGACCAGGAAGACCGCCACCCGGCTCGCCGCGGAAGTCTTCCAGCTCTCCCAGAAGCGCCACTGACCGAGGTGCCGAGCCCGACCGTGACGCGACCGATCGTGATTGGCGAACGACGACGATGAGCACCCGACTGATCCACCGCCCGGCCAGGACCGTCAAACCCCCCGCCGCTCCCGCCGCACGCACCATCGAGGCCCCGCCCAACCTCCCCGAGGGGAAGGCGGGCAACATCGCGATGTCGCTGCTGCCCGTGGCCGGAGTCATGTCGTCCGTCGTGATGATGACGGTCGTCCGCAACAGCCAGTTCGCCGCGCTCGGCGCGCTGATCCTCGTCGTCACCGTCATCGGCTCCCTCGCGCTCGTCTTCTCGCAGCGCGGCAAGGCCCAGCGCACCCGCCGGACCCAGCGCGAGGCCTACCTCGCCTACCTGGAGGACCTGCGCGAGGAGCTCGCCGCCGAGGAACGCCAACGCGGCGAGCACGCCGACGTGCTCAACCCGCCACCGCACGCCCTGTACGACATCGTCCGCGACCCCGCCCGGCTGTGGGAGCGGCGCCGCGTCGACGGCGACTTCCTGCGCGTGCGCGTCGGCACCGGCGTGATGCCCGTACGCGACCTGCAGATCGGCCAGCAGGGCTCCTCCGTCCTCACCCCGCCCGACCTCTTCATGCTCAACGAGGCCTCGGCGCTCACCTCCCGCTTCCGCAACGGCACCGAACTCCCGCTCACCGTCCCCCTCGACCGCGTCGGGAACATCAGCCTCATCGGCCCCCGCGAGGACTGCCTGCGCGTCGCACGCGCCCTGCTGGTGCAGGCCGCCGCCCTGCACGCCCCCGACGACGTGGCGATCGCGCTGGCCGTGCCCGGCGACCGGCTCCCCGACTGGGAGTGGGCCAAGTGGATGCCGCACCTGCTCGACACCGAACAGCTCGACGGCCCCGTCGCCGCCCGCCGGATCGCGCCCTCCGCCGCCCAGCTCGCCCGGCAGATCGGCCCGGAACTGCGCCGGCGCGCCTCCTACGCCGCCGAGGTGCGCCGCGGACTGTCCGGCAAGGACGCCCTCTCCATGACGTCCCGGCTGCTCGTCGTGACCGACGGACACGGTGAGGACGCCGTCGAACTGCCGCGCCCAGACGATGCGGTCGGCCTGCGCGAGATGGGCGTCACCGTCCTCCATCTGCTCGAACAGCGGATCCAGGAGCCGGGACACGTCGGCGTGAGGATCACCGTCGACGGCGATCAGGTACTCATCGAGGACCTGCGCGAGGAGCAGTCCATCAGCGCCCACGGCATCGTGGACGAGGTCGGCATCCCCTTCGCCGAGGGCCTGGCCCGGATGCTCGCCCCGCTGCGCCTGTCCGCCGAGTCCCTCATCGACGCCCCGCTGTCCGGGCCCGTGGACTTCGCCGACCTGCTCGGCATCGACGACGTGGCCCGCCTCGATCTGGCGAGCCTGTGGACGCCGCGCGGCGAACGCGCCTTCCTCCGCGTGCCCATCGGCATCAGCGACGCCCGCGAGCCCGTGCTGCTGGACCTGAAGGAATCCTCCGAGCTGGGCATGGGCCCGCACGGCCTGTGCGTCGGCGCCACCGGTTCCGGGAAGTCCGAGCTGCTGCGCACCCTCGTCCTCGCCCTGGTGGCCACGCACCCGCCGGAGGACCTCGCCCTGGTCCTCGTCGACTACAAGGGCGGCGCGACCTTCGCGCCGTTCGCGGACCTGCCGCACGTCGCCGGAGTCATCACCAACCTGGAGAACCAAGCCGGTCTCGTCGAGCGCGTCCACGCCTCGCTCGCCGGCGAGGTCAAGCGCCGCCAGCAGGTCCTCAAGGACGCCGGCAACATCGCCGACATCGGTGACTACGCCGCGCTGCGCGCCGACCGCCGGCCCGACCTGGACCCGCTCCCGCACCTCTTCGTCGTCATCGACGAGTTCGGCGAACTCCTCACCGCCAAGCCCGACTTCATCGACCTGTTCCTGTCCATCGGCCGGATCGGCCGCTCCATCGGCGTGCACCTGCTGCTGTCCAGCCAGCGCATCGAGAGCGGCAAGCTCAAGGGCCTCGACACCTACCTCTCGTACCGCCTGGGCCTGCGCACCTTCTCCGCCGACGAGTCCCGCACGGTCCTCGACACCACGGACGCCTTCCACCTCCCGCCGCTGCCCGGCTTCGGCTACCTCAAGGTCGACACCAGCCACTACGAGCGGTTCAAGGCGAGCTACGTCTCCGGCGCCTACCGCGGCCCCGTACAGCGCGAGGAAGACGAGGACAGCGGACCCCTCGCCCTCGAGTACGAGGCCTTCAACACCCTGTCCAAGCCCGACAGCACGGGTGCGCAGGAGCCCACGGCCCGGCGCCGCGAAACCGGCCCGACCGAGATGGGCGTCATCGTCGAGCAGCTGGAGAACGCCGCCGGTCAGGTGCGCCGCATCTGGCTGCCCCCGCTGCCCGACGCGCTCAGCCTGGACTCGGTCGCCGGCCCCCTCGACGTGGGCGCGCGGGGAATGCAGCTCGCCAAGCGGCGCGGGCGGCTCGTGGTGCCGCTCGGCCTGCTCGACGACCCGACGAAGCAGTGGCAGGGCGAGTGGTACCTCGACCTCACCGTGGCGGGCGGCCACGCCGCCGTCATCGGCGGCCCGCAGTCCGGCAAGACCACGCTGCTGCGCACCCTCGTCCTCTCGCTCGCGCTGACCCACACCCCCCAGGAGGTCGGCGTCTACGGCCTCGACCTCGTCGGCGGCGGCCTCCAGGCCCTGTCGGGGCTGCCCCACGTGGGAGGGATCGCGGGCCGCGCCGACCGCGAGCGCGCGGCCCGTACCGTCGAAGAGGTACGCAACATGCTCGCGACCCGCGAGGACCTCTTCCGGGACCACGGCATCGACTCCGTCGAGCAGCTGCGCACCCTGCACGCGGCCGGCCGGCTGCCGCAGCTGGCCTCCGCCGAGATCGTCCTCGTCATCGACGGCTTCGGCGCGCTGCGCGACGACTTCGAGGAACTCGACGACGCGGTCGTCGACATCCTCAAGCGCGGCGGCGGCTACGGCATCCACGTCGTCGCGGGCATGCTCCGCTGGAACGACGTCCGCATAGCCACCCAGTCGAACTTCGGCACCCGCGTCGAGCTGCGCCTCAACGACCCCAGCGAGTCCAGCATCGACCGCAAGCTCGCCGAGACCCTGTCGCCCGACGAGCCCGGCCGCGTCCTCACCGACGGCAAGCTCTTCGCACACGTGGCGCTGCCCCGTACCGACGGGCTGCAGGACACCTCCGAGCTGGGCGCGGTCCTGGAGCGCACGGCCCGTACGGTCCGGGCCACCTGGAGCGGGGACGCCGCGCAGCCGGTACGGGTGCTGCCGCACCTGCTGGAGCCGCACCTGATGCCGGGACCGGTCGCAGAGCCCGAGCGGGTGCCGATCGGCCTCGACCAGAGCGCGCTGGCGCCCGTACTCCTCGACCTGTTCCAGCACGACCAGCACCTGCTGGTCATGGGCGACAGCGAGTGCGGCAAGACCAACCTGCTGAAGACGATCGCCGGCGGTCTCATCGAGCGGTACGGCGAGGACGAGCTGGTCTTCGCCATCATGGACCCGCGGCGGAGCCTGCGCGGTGTGGTCCCGGAGGAGTTCAACGGCGGCTACGCGTACAACACCAAGATGTGCGCCGGGCTGGCCGCGGGCATCGCCACCGAGCTGGAGCGGCGGCTGCCCGACGACAGCGCCCCGCTGGAGGACCTGGAGCCCGGCAGCTGGGGCGGCGGGCCGCGGATCGTGGTCCTCGTCGACGACTACGACGTGCTCACCACCGCGGGACAGTCGCCGCTCGCCCCGTTCGTTCCGTACATCCCGTCGGCGGTGGACATCGGACTGCACTTCGTCCTGACGCGGCGCGTCGCGGGCGCCTCGCGCGGGATGTACGAGCCGCTGGTGCAGGGCCTGCGCGAATCGGGGGCCTCGGCGGTCCTCATGGCCGGCGACCGCAGCGAGGGTCAGCTGTTCCCGGGCGTGTACGCCTCCCAACAGCCCGCCGGCCGCGGTGTGCTGATCCGCAGGGGCCAGTCGAACCGCCTGATCCAGACCGTGTACACCCCCGAGTGAAGGACCTCCCGCTCCCATGACCAAGGACGTCATAGCCCTCACGCCGCGGATGCCCGACCCCTGGAGCGTGGTCGCGGGTCTGCTCTCCGGCGGCCCCGACAAGCTGGTGGACACGGGGGGCGAGGGCGCGGTCGTACAGCTCTGCGACGAGCAGGGCCGACCGCTCGTCTCCGTCGAGGCGCCCCTGCTGGTCCAGGTCGAGGGAGAGGCCGAGCGGCTGCTCGGGGCCACCCCGCCCCGGGTCCCCTTCTGGTGGACCGAGGCCCGCGCCACCACCGGTGTCCCCGAGGCCGAGCGCCTCGCGGGCACCTTCGCGGCCCGGCTCGCTTCCCTGTCCGGGGGAACCGCCTGGCCGCCGGAGGGCGCGCGGTCGCTGGCGGTGGTCGAGACCGACGGGATCAGCGTGGCGCCGACGCCCGCGGCGGCGCAGCCCGCCGTCGACGTGCTGACCGGCAACGTCGCCGTCGTCATCATGGACCGCCCCGTCGTCGCCATGACGGCCTGGCTCTCCGACGCCTTCCGGGCCGCCGCGGCCTCCGAACGGGGCCTGCAGGTCGTCACGCCACCCGGGACGACGCTGTCCCCGGCGGTGCTGGCGAACATGCCGGACTGGCCGTCACGGTGGGTCGTGCAGGACGCGCGGGAGGGCTACTACGACGGCCTCTCGGGCGCGGTGCTGCGCTGGCAGGAGGGCATGTTCGCCACGGTGGTGCCGCCGGACGCCACCGAGGACGACCCGCGGACCCCGGTCGCCGCCTCGTACAAGGAGGTGGCGAACACGGCCGAGCGGCAGCTGGCCCTCACCTTCCGCACCATCCACCCCGCGGACGACCAGCTGGTCCTCGGCGGGGCCCTGGAGACGGTGTGGCGCGAGCTGACCGGTGCGCCCCCCGCGGGGTGGGGGACGGCCGAACCGGCCAACCTGCCCTGGTCACCGGGCCGGCTGACCGACGTGGCGTTCGCGCGGGCCCCCGAGCCGACGTGGTTCGTGGTGGTGGGCAGCCCCGAGCGGCCGGGCCTCGCCACGGTGCGGATCAGCCGTACGAAGGCGGGCGTCGAGGAGGACGTGACGCTGGCGTTCGGCTACGGCGCCGACGAGGAACCGCCGCTGGACGCCCTGCACCGGACCGCGGAGGCGCTCGCCACCCGCCACCACCTCCAGTCGATGCTCGTACAGCTCCGCAAAGCCCGCCGCGATCTGCTGGTGCCGCCGCGCTTCGAGGGGCCGGGGGTGCCGCTGGCCTTCGTGCTGGGCGCGGAGGAGGTCCGGCGCATGCCGGACGACCGGGCCCGGCGCACGCCGCTGGCCGAACAGCCGTTGCGGCTGGGGCCGAAGGCCCGCCCGGCCTATTACTACCCGCTGCCGGGGGACCCGTCGGACCTCTCGGGGTGGAGCGTCTTCGAGCGGCTGATGAGGCACCTGAAGGGCTCCTGAAGCAAGCTGGACCGGGGTCGGTCACGGCCCCGGCAAGCAACGTCCGCCATCCATCCCTGACGCCCTGTCACCCTGCGGGCAGGGGCTGCCCCTCGGGGACGGAGCCGGGCCGCCCGGTGGGAGGCATTCGGTCGGTCGAGGGCCTCGACCGCAACGAGGCCTTCGAGACCAGGCGTTGGTGATCCGGTTGTAGGACACCGCTGCCTCCGTGGTGGCGCCGTTCGCAATGCCGCCCACGGCGTAGACACAGGTGCCCGACTGCCCGCGCGGGCACGGGGCGGGCGCCGCCGCCAGATAGGCGTGGGCAGTCGGCAGTGAAGGAAGCGTCGTCCAGATCAGCCCGTTGATCGCCGCTGCCGGCAGCGCTGCCAGCAGCATCCCGATGAGAACGAGGCCCGCTGCACATCCGAATCGGCCCGCCGTCTTCCCGTGCGCAGCACGCTGTTGCTCCTCCGACGGTGACCGGCAAGTGGGCCGATGGTGACCCGACGTGCGCCGTCGGCGGGTGGGGCGGGCCGCCGCAGCGAAGATCCACCGAATGGCCCCGGCGGGGCTCTGAGACCGGAACGGAGACCGAGAGCACCGAGCGGCCGCGCCCGGCGCCGCCGCAAGATCCGGAAAATAGCAAAACCCCCAGGTCACGGCGAGTGAGTCCTGGGGGTTCTACAGAGCCGCCTTCGGGATTCGAACCCGAGACCTACGCATTACGAGTGCGTTGCTCTGGCCAACTGAGCTAAGGCGGCACCGCTGGTCAGACAAGTATTCCCCCGAAGAGGTGTGCTCATCAGCAGCGGCGCCTAGTCTACAGGGTGTCGGCGGGTGCCCCGAACCGGTTGTGCGGGGTGGGAGATCCTCGCCGCCGGGTCGGGCTGCTCGCCCGGATCGCCCGGCGCCGGCTCTGCGACTGCACGACCCGCCGCTCGGGCGCGGTATGCCTTCGACAGCACCCCTGACCCCCACCGCGTACGTCTCCCTCGGCATCGCGGTCGTCGGCGACGACACGGCAGGTCGCCACCCCGCAAGTACCAAGGCCCCCGACATCCGTCAAGTCCCGAGATATCGCGGCATGACCCGATTCGACCTCTCGGGCTTACTTGAGTCATGGGTTCAGGCAGAACCCGCGAACCTCTTCTCACCCCCACAGGAAAGAGATCTGTCCATGCCTCGCACCTCCCGCACCCTGCGTCTCGCGCTGCTCACCGCCTCGACCTCGCTGGCAGTAGGAGGGGTCCTGCTGCCCACTGGAGCATTCGCCGCCCCGGCCACCCCGCACACGGCCACCGCCCTCCCGGCCGACCGGGGCAGCGACCACCACAAGGACCGCAAGGGCAAGGAGAGGCACGAGGAGGACCGGAACAAGGACGAGGACAGCTCCCGCGAGGAGGGCTCCGGCGAGGTCGAGGACCGTACCGAGCCGCAGGACTCCGACACCGGTGTGGTTCCGGAGAGCTACTGCAACGACCCGAAGGCGCTCCCGGGGCTGTGCGTCGACGGCAAGCCGCTGCCGAAGGGCGACAACAGCGTCAAGGTTCCGCAGGGATCGGTCCTCTGCCTCGGAATCGACACTCCCGAGCAGTGCGCCGAGAGGCAGAAGCCCCTCGTGCAGAGCCCCACGGGCAGCTCCACGGCCAAGCTCGCGGTCTGACCCGGGCGGCAGCCCAGGAGGAGACGAGGCACACGCGAAGGGCGCGGCTCCCGACGGAGCCGCGCCCTCCGGCCAGGCGTTCTTCTGACTCAGCAAACCGACCGGAGCCCACCCCGCCGGCTCAGCACTTCTTGCCGTCCGCCGGGACCTTGCCCTCCAGCAGATACTGGTTGATCGCCGTGTCGACGCAGTCGCTGCCGCGCCCGTACGCCGTGTGCCCGTCGCCGTCGTACGTGAGGAGCGTGCCCGAGTCGAGCTGGGCCGCGAGGGCCTGGGCCCACTTGTACGGGGTCGCCGGGTCGCGCGTGGTGCCGACCACCAGGATCGGCGCGGCGCCCTTCGCGGTCAGCGGCTTCGCCGTGCCCGTGGCCTTCACCGGCCAGTACGTGCAGTTCAGCGACGCCCAGGCAAAGCCCTCTCCGAAGACCGGGGACGCCTTCTCGAAGGACGGCAGGGCGGAAGCGACCGCATCCGGGCCGGTGAAGGCCGGGGGCTGGTCCAGACAGTTGACGGCGGCGTTCGCGAACATCAGATTGGCGTACTTGCCGTCCGACTCGCGCTGGTAGTAGCTGTCGGCGAGTGCCAGCAAGGACTCCCCGTCGCCGTCCATGGCGGCGCCGAGCGCCTCGCGCAGCTGCGGCCAGGCGCCCTCGTCGTACATCGCCTCGATCACCCCCATCGTCGCGAGGGCCTCGCCCAGAGGGCGGCCCGCCTCCCCGGTCGGAACGGGCTGGGCGTCGACCTTGCGGAGGAAGTCCTTGAGGCGCCCCGCCACCGCGTCCGGGCTGCCCTTGCCGAGCGGACAGCCGGGCTGCTTCGCGCAGTCCTTGGCGAAGGCGGTGAACGCCGTCTCGAAGCCCGCGGTCTGGTCCCGGTTCAGGTCCACCGCCGGGCGGCTGGGATCCATCGCGCCGTCCAGGACCAGCCGGCCGACCCGGGACGGGAAGAGTTCCGCGTACGTCGCCCCGAGGAAGGTGCCGTACGAGGCCCCGACGTACGCCAGCTTCTCGTCGCCGAGCACCGCGCGCAGCAGGTCCATGTCGCGGGCCGCGTCGACGGTCGAGACGTGCGGCAGGATCTTCTGCGAGCGCGCCTGGCAGCCGGCGGCGAACTCCTTGAAGGCCGCCACCAGCCGGGCACGCTCGGCCGCGTCGTCCGGCGTCTGGTCCACCTGTGTGTACTTGTCCATCGCCGGTCCGGTCAGGCACTCGACGGGGCTGCTGCGGTCCACCCCGCGCGGGTCGAAGGAGACCATGTCGTACCGGGCGCGGACGGGCGCGGGATAGCCGACGCCCGCGTACGACTGCAGGTACCCGATGCCGGAGCCGCCCGGGCCGCCCGGGTTGACCACCAGGGAGCCCAGCCGCTTGCCCGGGCCGGTGGCGGGCCGGCGGGCCACCGCGATGTCGACGTCCTGGCCGGAGCCGGCGTTCGCGTAGTCGAGCGGAGCCTTCATGGTGGAGCACTGGAACCCGGGCACTCCGCAGTCGCGCCAAGTGAGCTTCTGCTCGTAGTACGGGCGCATGGCCGCCGGATCGGAAGTCGGCTGGGCGGACGGCGCAGCGGATCCCTCCTCGGAGGACGCGACGGCCCGGGGTCCCCCCGACCCGCCCGACGTGCATCCGGAGAGCAGCAGCCCGGCGGCTGCGATCACGGTCCCGGTGGTACGCAGCAGGCGACTGGTGTCCATCCTCGGAGCCTACGTCCTGCAGGCCGGAGCCAGGACGGGCTCGTGCACCGGACGACCGCGCGTCTTCCGGGGCCCGCGCCGGGCAGGGCACGGGCCGGACGCGTACCGCCCCCGACGGCCGGTCCGCCCGTACGGGTGAGCCGGTCAACCGGACGTGGACCGGGCGCGCCGGTCCGGTGCCCAGCCCCGACCCAGGAGGGGTCAGGCAGGCGGTTGGAGCAGGAAGCCGGAGCAGGTGCCCGAGCCCTTGCCCGAGCAGGTGCCCGAGCAGGTGCCCGAGCCGGTGCCCGAGCAGGAAGCCGGAGCAGGGGCCC
Organism: Streptomyces sp. NPDC048269; assembly: GCF_040652395.1. Classification (NCBI taxonomy): domain Bacteria; kingdom Bacillati; phylum Actinomycetota; class Actinomycetes; order Kitasatosporales; family Streptomycetaceae; genus Streptomyces; species Streptomyces sp. NPDC048269. The sequence continues at coordinate 125,500 of NZ_JBEZLW010000009.1, read as the reverse complement.
GGGCGGACCCGGCAGACCGGCGGTCAGCCCGCGCGCAGCGACATCGTCATCGCCTCGACCGCGAGGAGCGGGGCCACGTTGCGGTCCAGGGCGTCCCGGCAGGCGATGATCGCCTCGATCCGGCGCAGGGTCCGCTCGGGACCGGAGGCGCGGGCGATGCGGTCGAGGTCCGGCCGTATCTCCTCGTTGGCGATGGCCACGGACGAGCCGAGCTGCAGGGCCAGCACGTCCCGGTAGAAGCCGGTGAGGTCGGTCAGGGCCAGGTCGAGGCTGTCGCGCTGGGTGCGGGTACGACGGCGCTTCTGCCGGTCCTCCAGCTCCTTCATCACGCCCGCCGTGCCACGCGGCATCCGGCTGCCCGCGCCCGCTCCGGCGCCGAGCGCGGCCCGCAGCTCCTCGGTCTCCTTCGTGTCGACCTCCTCCGCGACCTGCTTGGCGTCCTCGGCGGCGGCGTCGACCAGTTCCTGCGCGGCCTTGAGGCAGCCGCCCACGTCGTCGACCCGGAGCGGGAGCCTGAGCACGGCGGCCCGGCGGGAACGGGCGGCCTCGTCCGTGGCGAGCCTGCGGGCCCGGCCGATGTGCCCCTGGGTCGCGCGGGCGGCGGCCGCCGCGGCGGCGGGCTCGATGCCGTCGCGCCGGACCAGCACGTCGGCGACGGCGTCGACCGGCGGGGTGCGCAGCGTCAGGTGCCGGCACCGGGAGCGGATCGTGGGCAGAACGTCCTCCAGCGAGGGCGCACACAGCAGCCACACCGTCCGCGGAGCGGGCTCCTCCACGGCCTTGAGGAGCACATTGCCCGCGCCCTCGGTGAGCCGGTCGGCGTCCTCCAGGACGATGATCTGCCAGCGGCCGACGGCCGGGGAGAGCTGCGCCCGGCGGACCAGGTCGCGGGTTTCCTTCACGCCGATGGACAGCAGATCGGTGCGGACGATCTCCACATCGGCGTGCGTGCCGATCACGGTGGTGTGGCAGCCCTCGCAGAACCCGCAGCCCGGCTGGCCACCAAGGGCCCGGTCGGGGCTGGTGCACTGCAGGGCGGCCGCGAAGGCACGGGCCGCGGTGGACCGCCCGGAACCGGGCGGCCCGGTGAACAGCCAGGCGTGGGTCATCTTGTTGGCGGCGGGCGGCGGCGTACCGTCCGAGACCGCGGTAACCAGGGCGTCGGCATCACGGGCGGCGGCGGCCAGCTGCGTCTGGACCCGCTCCTGTCCCACCAGGTCGTCCCATACGGGCATCCCGCCCACCACCTTTCACTCTCCGTGCACCCATTGTGGCGTGCGCCACTGACAGTCCGGTCCAGCCCGGTCCAGCCGGTCCGCCGGGCCCGACCCGACCCGGCCCGGTCGCGCAGCGGTCAGCCGCGGCGGCGCGGTCCCCGCTCGTCGTCGTCGCCGTCGCCGTACTCGTCGTCCCGGCGGCGGCCCAGCAGTTCGTCCGCCAGCGTCGGCAGGTCGTCCAGCGGGGTCTCCTCGGCCCAGTCCGGACGCGGGCGGCGCGGGCGGCCCTCGTCACCGAGGGCCGGGAGCTCACGCGTCCGGTCATTGCCGCCGTCCCGGAAGATGCCCGGCGGAACCCGGTCAGCCGGGTTCTCCTCGGGGCGCCGGGCCGTGGGCCGCGAAGCGGACCGGGCCTGGCCGGCCGAGCCGGTGCCCGCCTGCGGGGCCGCCGGGCCTGCATCGGGGCGTACGGGCGGCAGTACGGCCGTCTCGTCACTGGGACGAACCGGCGGCTTCGACAGATCGGCCTTGGGCACCGGAACGGTCTGAGTGATGTCGTCCGGCTGGACGACCCGGCTGAGCGCCGGCGTCTCGACCGTCACGGCGTCGTCCGGATGCGGACCGTCCGAATCCCGCTCCGAAGGGGCGGAAGGGGCCGGAGCCGAAGGCGCTCCCAGCGCCGACGCGGCTTCCGCGGCCGCCGCGGCGGCCGCCACCTTCGCCGCTGCCTCGGCCGCCTCGGCCGCCGCCACCCGGCGCGCCTCCTCGGCCTTCAGCAGGGCCTCCTCGGCCCGCCGCTGCTTCTCCAGCCGCCGCTCCTCGGCCTCGGCCCGCAGCCGGGCCTCCTCCTCGGCCTGCCTGCGCAGCCGCTCCTCCTCCGCCGCGCGCGCCTTCGCCTCGGCCTCGGCCCGCAGCCGCTCCGCCTCGGCCCGCGCCCGGGCGTCCTCCTCGGCCCGCAGCCGGGCCTCTTCCGCCTTGCGGGCGGCTTCCGCCTCGGCCTTGATCCTGGCCGCCTCGGCCTCCCGGGCCAGCCGGGCCTCTTCCTCGGCCTTCAGGCGGGCTTCCTCCGCCTTGCGCGCCGCCTCTTCCTCCGCCCTGCGCCGGGCCTCCTCCTCGGCGAGGCGCCGGGCCTCCTCCTCGGCGAGGCGCCGGGCCTCCGCCTGGGCCGCCACCTCGGCCTCGGAGAGCGGCAGCATCCGGTCCAGGCGGTGCCGTACGACGGTGGTCACCGAGTCCGGGTCCTGGCCCGCGTCGACCACCAGGTAGCGCCCCGGGTCGGACGCGGCCAGCGTCAGGAACCCGGACCGCACCCGCTGGTGGAACTCCGCCGGCTCCGACTCCAGCCGGTCCGGGGCCTCCGTGAACCGCTCCCGCGCCGCCTCCGGCGACACGTCGAGGAGCACGGTCAGGTGGGGGACGAGTCCGTCAGTGGCCCAGCGCGAGATCCGGGCGATCTCCGTCGGGGAGAGGTCGCGGCCGGCGCCCTGGTAGGCGACCGAGGAGTCGATGTAGCGGTCCGAGACGACGACCGCGCCGCGCTCCAGGGCCGGGCGCACCACCGTGTCCACGTGCTCCGCGCGGTCGGCGGCGTACAGCAGTGCCTCGGCACGGTTCGACAGCCCCGCGGAGGAGATGTCGAGCAGGATCGAGCGGAGCCGCTTGCCGACCGGGGTGGCCCCCGGCTCACGCGTCACGACGACCTCGTGTCCCTTGCCCCGTATCCAGTCGGCCAGCGCCTCCACCTGGGTGGACTTGCCGGCTCCGTCGCCGCCCTCCAGGGCGATGAAGAATCCGGTGGCGGACGCGGCCTGGACCGGCTCCCCGCCGCGCAGCGCCTCGCGCAGGTCGCGCCGCAGCGGTACGCCGCTGCGGTCGTCGAGCTTGGCGAGGACCACGGCGGCGACCGGCAGCAGCAGGGCGCCGACCAGCATCAGGGTGAAGGCGGCGCCGCCGTGCGCGAAGACGACCTCGGCGCCGGTCAGCCGGTGCGGGCCGATCACCGCGGCCAGGACCGGGGCGAGGACCGCCCCGAGGGCCACGGCCACCCGTACGACCGCCTGGAGGTGCTCGGTGACCCGCGCCCGGCGGAACTCCTCGGTCTCCTGGTCCAGCAGGGTGTGGCCGGTGTTGGCCGCGACACCCGCGGCGGTACCGGCGAGCAGCTGCAGGAACAGCACGGTCGCCGTGTCCGGGACGAGTCCGGCCAGCAGCAGTGCGAGCCCGGCCACCGCTATGGCGAGGGCCAGCAGGCGGCGCCGCGACAGGGCGGGCAGCACCTTGCCCGCCTGGGTGGCGCGGATGCCGGCGGCGGTGCCTCCGACCAGCGCGAGGACGAACAGTGCGAAGCCGGCCGGGCCGCCGCCCAGGTCCAAGGCGTGCAGTACGGCCACGGCGGCGGCGCTGGACACCGCTCCGGCGACCGCGGCGCATGCCAGGACGAGGAGCGGGACGGCGCCGGTACGGCCCTTGTCGGGCCGGTCGCCCGCCTTGGGGGCGCGCAGGCCCTCCAGCGGCGAGCGGGGGCGCGGGGTCGTCGCCCCGGGCAGCACCAACGGCAGCAGCAGCGATACGGACGCCGCGAACAGGCCGGAGGCCACGTACGAGCCGAGGGCGGCCTGGTTCTCGGCGAACCAGTCCACGCCGAGGCCGAGGGCCTTGCCGACCAGGGTGGCGGCGAGCAGCGCGGCCGCGGCGACCGGGAGCGCCGCGAAGGCCGTACGCAGGGTCAGCCGCCGCAGGGCGTCCAGGTGGTCCGGGAGCGGCCGTACGGTCGCCCCCTCCGGCGGCGGCGCGGGCAGCAGAGCGGGAGCGGCGCTCTCCTTGGCCAGGGTCCACAGCCGCTCGGCGGCGCCGGCGACGAAGACGGTGGCCAGCAGCGCGGTGAGCGCGTGGGCCGGGATCCAGTCGAGCCACAGCGGGGCGACGACGAACAGCCCGAGGCGGACCCCGTCGGCGCCGATCATCGTCCAGCGGCGGTCGAGCTTGCCGCCGGGGGCGACGAGCCCGGCCAGCGGACCCAGCAGGACCGCGCCGAAGAGCAGGGTGGCGAGGATCCGTACCCCGAAGACGGCGGCGACGGCGAGGGCCGCACCGCGGTAGCCGCCGCCGAAGGCTCCTTCGGCGACGGCCGCCTGCAAGGCCAGCAGCACCAGCACCAGCAGGGCGAGGGCATCACCGATGCCGCTCACCAGCTGGGCGCTCCACAGCCGGCGCAGCCTTGGGGTGCGCAGCAGTGCGCGCACCGCACGCTCGCGGGAATCCGCGGCTAGGGCTTCGTCGTAGGTGGGGTTCGCGGGGGCGGTCACGACCGTTGGCTGCTCGGCTCGCGTCATCCGCCCAGCCTATCCGCTGCGCCAAGCGGTTGCGGAGGCCTGTGGACAAGCTCCGCTGTGACCCCGCCCCCACTCCCGCAGGCTCCGCCTCCGACCCCCCGAGCACCCTCCCCTGACCACCTGCCTCCGCCCGCCCGACCCCGCCCGGAGACCGGCGCCCGGGGCCCGAGCCCGGTGGCCCGAAGCCCGACGCCGTGGCCCGGGGCCGGAGGCCAGAGGCCCGAGCCCGGTGACCCGGAGCCCGGAGGCCCGGCGTCAGGGGGTCCGGAGCCGTGGCCCGGGTTCCCGCCCGGAGGCCGGCGCCCGGGGGCCCGGGGCCCGGAGTCCGGAGGCTCGGAGGCCCGGGGGTCCGGAGTCGTGGCCCGGGGTTCGGCGCCCCGGGGGCCCGAGCCCACAAGCCCCGCCGGCGTGCGAGGCGCGGGGGTCCGGGGCGGGCCCCCGGGAGCGGCGGCGCGCCCCCACCCGTGCAGCACCGCACCCGGACCGCCGCCCGCCGGGAACGCCACGGGCCCCCGTGCTGTCGCACAGGGGCCCGTGGCAGGCAGAGCGGGAGACCCGCAGCCGCAGCGGTTACTCGTCCGTCGGGGCGGTGGCGATCTTCTTCGTCACCGTCTTCTTCGCCGTCGTCTTTTTCGCCGCCGAGGCCGACGCGGTGGTCTTCTTGGCCGCCGTCGTCTTCTTTGCCGCAGTCGTCTTCTTCGCGGCGGCGGCGGTCTTCGTCGCCGTCGCCTTCTTCGCCGGGGCCTTCTTGGCAGGGGCCTTCTTCGCCACCTTCTTGGCCGGGCCCTTCGCCCGCTTCTCGGCGAGCAGTTCGTAGCCCCGCTCCGGCGTGATCGTCTCGACGTCGTCGTCCCGCCGCAGCGTCGCGTTCGTCTCGCCGTCCGTCACGTACGGCCCGAAGCGGCCGTCCTTGACCACCACCGGCTTCTCGCTGACCGGGTCGGTGCCCAGCTCCTTCAGCGGCGGCTTGGCCGCCGCCCGGCCCCGCTGCTTCGGCTGCGCGTAGATGGCCAGCGCCTCGTCCAGCGTGATCGAGAACAGCTGGTCCTCGGTCTCCAGCGACCGCGAGTCCGTGCCCTTCTTCAGGTACGGGCCGTAGCGGCCGTTCTGGGCCGTGATCTCCACGCCCTCCGCGTCCACGCCGACCACGCGCGGCAGCGACATCAGCTTCAGCGCGTCGTCCAGCGTGACCGTGTCCAGGCTCATCGACTTGAAGAGCGAGGCCGTCCGCGGCTTGACCGCGTTCTTGCCCGTCTTGGGCGTGCCCTCGGGCAGGATCTCCGTCACGTACGGCCCGTAGCGGCCGTCCTTCGCGACGATCTCGTTCCCGCTGACCGGGTCCTTGCCGAGCGCGAACTCACCGCTCGGCTTGGCGAACAGCTCCTCGGCGTACTCGACCGTCAGCTCGTCCGGAGCCATGTCGTCCGGTACGTCGGCCCGCTGGTGGCCCTCCGCGTCCTTCTCGCCCCGCTCCACGTACGGCCCGTAACGGCCGACCCGCAGCACGATGCCTTCGCCGACCGGGAAGGAGGAGATCTCCCGGGCGTCGATCGCACCCAGGTCCGTGACCAGCTCCTTCAGGCCGCCGAGGACGTCACCGTCGGCCGGTACGACCTCGGAGGCGTCCTCCGCGCCGAAGTAGAACCGCTTCAGCCACGGCACGGACTGGGCCTCGCCCCGCGCGATGCGGTCGAGGTCGTCCTCCATCTTCGCGGTGAAGTCGTAGTCGACGAGCCGGCCGAAGTGCGTCTCCAGCAGGTTGACCACGGCGAACGACAGGAAGGACGGCACGAGCGCCGTGCCCTTCTTGAAGACGTAGCCACGGTCGAGGATCGTGCCGATGATCGACGCGTACGTCGACGGGCGGCCGATCTCGCGCTCTTCGAGCTCCTTGACCAGGGAGGCCTCGGTGTAGCGGGCCGGCGGCTTGGTCGAGTGGCCGTCCGCCGTGATCTCCTCGGCGGCGAGCGCGTCGCCCTCCGCGACCTGCGGAAGGCGCTTCTCGCGGTCGTCGAGCTCGGCGTTCGGGTCGTCCGCGCCCTCGACGTACGCCTTCATGAACCCGTGGAAGGTGATGGTCTTGCCGGAGGCGGTGAACTCGGCGTCGCGCCCGTCCGAAGCCCGGCCGCCGATCTTCACGGTCACCGAGTTGCCGACCGCGTCCTTCATCTGGGAGGCGACGGTCCGCTTCCAGATCAGCTCGTAGAGGCGGAACTGGTCGCCGGACAGGCCGGTCTCGGCCGGAGTGCGGAAACGATCACCCGAGGGACGGATCGCCTCGTGCGCCTCCTGCGCGTTCTTGACCTTGCCGGCGTAGACGCGCGGCTTCTCCGGCAGGTAGTCGGCCCCGTAGAGCTGCGTGACCTGCGCCCGCGCCGCCGACACCGCGGTGTCGGAGAGCGTGGTGGAGTCCGTACGCATGTAGGTGATGAAGCCGTTCTCGTACAGCTTCTGCGCCACCTGCATGGTCGCCTTCGCGCCGAAGCCCAGCTTGCGCGAGGCCTCCTGCTGGAGCGTCGTCGTACGGAACGGGGCGTACGGGGAGCGGCGGTACGGCTTGGACTCGACCGAGCGGACGGCGAACGAGGCACCCTCCAGCGCGGCGGCCAGCGCCCGGGCGTTCGCCTCGTCGAGGTGCAGGACCTCGCTCTTGAGCTGCCCGTTCGAGCCGAAGTCGCGGCCCTGCGCCACGCGCCTGCCGTCCACCGTGTTCAGGCGGGCGACCAGCGTGGACGGGTCGGAGGCGTCACCGGCGCGGCCGGTGGAGAAGGTCCCGGTCAGGTCCCAGTACTCGGCGGACCGGAAAGCGATGCGCTCGCGCTCCCGCTCGACGACGAGGCGGGTGGCCACCGACTGGACGCGCCCGGCCGACAGCCGCGGCATGACCTTCTTCCACAGGACCGGCGAGACCTCGTAGCCGTAGAGGCGGTCGAGGATGCGGCGGGTCTCCTGGGCGTCGACCATGCGCTGGTTGAGCTCGCGCGGGTTGGCGACGGCGTCGCGGATCGCGTCCTTGGTGATCTCGTGGAAGACCATCCGGTGGACGGGGACCTTGGGCTTGAGGACTTCCTGCAGGTGCCACGCGATGGCTTCGCCCTCGCGGTCCTCATCGGTGGCGAGGAAGAGTTCGTCGGACTCGGCCAGCAGCTCCTTGAGCTTCCTGACCTGCGACTTCTTATCGGCGTTGACGACGTAGATCGGCTGGAAGTCATGCTCGACGTCCACGCCGAGGCGGCGGACCTCGCCCGTGTACTTGTCGGGGACCTCCGCGGCACCGTTCGGGAGGTCGCGAATGTGCCCGACGCTCGCCTCGACGACGTACCCCGGGCCGAGGTAGCCCTTGATCGTCTTCGCCTTGGCAGGGGACTCGACGATGACGAGTCGGCGGCCGCCCTTTGCGGTCTCGCTAGTCGGGGACAACTTGGCTCTTCTCTCCGGTCGGCACTCGGTCGCAGTACGGCGACGCTGCGGAGTGTGACGGTACAACCCGCCCCCGTGTCAAACGGCACAAGCCCGCAACGGCCACTCGAACGGTAACCCGACAAGTGCCGTTTCTGCCGCCCGGATGCCGCGCCGAGCCCTTCCCGATCACCGGGCGGGGTGGCCGGAGGGCCGTCTGGCCCCGCTCCCGCACCCGCTTCCACGCCCTGTCCCACGTCGGCTCTCATGGCCGGATCCGGGCCGGCCGGAGCCCCGCGTCAGAGGTGTGCGAGGCACCACACCCCGAGGGCCAGGGACGTCCCGCCGGCGAGCAGCGCCAGCGGGACGGCCACGACGGGGCGCACGCCCTCAGCCACCGGCGCGCGGTGCAGGGCGCGCGCCCCAGTCCAGGCCAGCAGAGCGGCCCCGAACAGCAGGAACACGGTCGCCGCGAAGATCGCCGGACCCTTTCCCATGCCGCTCCCCTTACCCCTGGGCCGCTCCCGGGATCCCCCCGGATCCCGCTGGACAGGAGCCTTCCAGCCATTCGGGTACGGCGGGCGAACCCCGGGTTACATCCCGGTGCCGACTACCGCGCGGGGCCCGTCACGGGCTCCAGGAAACCTTGCTCGACCAGCATCCTGATGGCCTCCGGGGTCCGGTCCCGCAGGACAACCGGATCCTCCTGCACCAGTTGCGCGATGGCGTCCAGGATCCGGCCCGCGGTCAGTGAGCCGTCACACACTCCGGCGAAGCCGGCACCGACCGTGTCGACCTTGGTGGCGCGCCGCATCCCGCGGTTCTGCCGGAGCACCACGTGCTCGGGGTCTTCCGCCCCGGGGGCGCCGACCTGCTCCTGCACCACCTCGCCGGCCAGGACGAAATAGCCCTCCAGCAGGGAGGCGTCATCGTGCCGGCGCAGGTAGTCCTGGCGGGCGAAGTGGGCCAGGACGGTCTCGCCGAGCGGCTGCTCCACCGAGTGCGGCCACTCCTCGACCACGATCGAGGGCTCGGCCGCGTCCGACCGGCGCAAGGTGATCCACCCGAAGCCGACGGACTTCGTCTTGCGGGCCTCGAACTCGTCCAGCCAGTCCTCGTACCGCCGCGCGTACTCGGCGGGGTCGGTGCGGTGGTCGCCCGCGTCGCGCAGCCACAGCTCCGCGTACTGCGTCACGTCCTGCACGTCACGCTGCACGATCCACGCGTCGCAGCCGCGCGGCACCCAGGAGCGGACCCGGTCGTGCCAGTCCTCGCCCTCCACGTGCTGCCAGTTGCCGAGGAACTGCGCGTACCCGCCGGGGTTGAGGTGCGCGCCGGCCTCCTGGACCAGCGTCCGGCACAGGTCGTCGCCGCCCATGCCGCCGTCGCGGTACGTGAGGCGGGCGCCGGGGGAGATGACGAACGGCGGGTTCGACACGATCAGGTCGTACGTGGCGTCCCCGACCGGCTCGAAGAGCGACCCGGCGAGCAGCTCGGCCTCCGGCGCGCCGGACAGCGCCAGCGTCAACCGGGTGAACTCCAGGGCCCGGGGGTTGACGTCGGTGGCCGTGACCCGCGTGGCGTGCTGGGCCGCGTGCAGCGCCTGGAGGCCCGATCCGGCCCCGAGGTCGAGGGCGGAGCCCACCGGGGTCCGGACGGTGATCCCGGCCAGGGTGGTGGAAGCACCGCCGACCCCGAGGACCACGGCGGTATCTGCCTGACGTCCCTGGCCGCCGATACCGCCGGCCCCGCCGACGGCGCAGCCGAGGTCGGACACGATGAACCAGTCCTCGCCGTCCGGGCCTCCGTACGGGCGCACGTCGACGGTGGCGCGCACGGTGTCCTCGCCGTCGGCGGCATCCTCCCGCCGCAGCCAGCCGTCGGCCAGGGCCGCCTCGGCGGGCAGGGCGGCCGCGGCGTGCTCGTACGCAACGGGCTGCTGAAGCAGGAACAGCCGCACCAGGGCCGCGAGCGGGCCGTCACCACCCCCGCGGGTGGCGCGCAGGGCGGGCACCGTCTCGCTGCGGGCCAGCGCGGCGTAGGCGGGGGCACCGAGCAGGTCGAGCAGGCCGTCGGCGGTGAAACCGGCGGCGAGCAGGGCGGCACGGATCTCGGCGGCGTGGTCGGACGAGGGAAGGCTGGTGGTACTCACCCCACCATTGTGGCGGTTGGGGCCGACAATCCGTGCGGCGCGCGGACGGCGGCGTGGGCCGCCTGCCGGGACCGGCGGGCGGGACGTGCGCCAGGGCCGGACGCGCGACAGGGCTGGTGCGCCAGGGCCGCACGTGCGACAGGCTGCTGCGCCAGGCCTGGACGTGCGACAGGCTGCTGCGCCAGGCCTGGACGTGCGACAGGGCGGCCACAGCCCCTCACGGGACCCGGCCGCCCTGGTCGGCGGGTGTCGGCTCAGCGCGTCGTCCGCCCGCGCTACTTGATCGACGGCGACGGAGACGCCACCTGGCAGCCCTTCTGGCTGTTGATGGCCTTGTCCAGACCGCCCGCGTTGAGCTGGGCGAGTGCGTCCTTGCCGCCCTTCGTCGCCTCCTGGAGTCCGCCGGCCACTTCCTTCAGGCCGTCGGCGAACTTCGTCTGGTCCTTGGGGTCCAGGGCGTCCATCTTGGTCTTCAGGGCGGCGTAGCCGCTGGAGGTCTCGTTGAAGCCCTTGACCGCCGCGTCGAGGGTCGCCTGGCCGTCCTTGACCGGCGGAACTCCCGCCCCCTGGAGGGCGGCCCCCATGGTCTTGTACGACTCGGACATGGTTCCGAATGCCGCCGAGTCGGTCTTCTGGACCTCCTCCGGCTTGCTGCTCTCCGTCGCCACGCGCTTGATGTCGGCGTTGGCCGCCTCGATCTTCGTGAGTTCGGGCTGCCACTGGTCGCAGACCTTCTTGGCCCAGGCGTTGGCCTTCTCGTCGCTGTCGTCCCCGCCGCAGCCGGACAGGACGAGCATCAGCACCGCACCGCCCGACAATGCGGCCGCAAGCTTCTTGTTCACCGGATTGGTCCCTTCGAAGGCTCTCGGCCCGGAAGATACACGGCTGCCATCCGGGGACGCACAAAGGCGGACAGACGGCGCGTCAGTCCACGCCGCCTGTCCGCCGTTCGGGCGTACGGCCGACCCTGCCCGGCTCTGCCCGTACCGCTCTGTGAGCTGCGGTCAGGAGACCGTCGCCGGGTCGGCCGACTGGGCCACCCGCTCAGCGGCTCCGCCGTCGCTCTCGTCGCCGACGGCGATGCCGCGGCGCTTGGAGACGTACACCGCGCCGATGATGACGCCGATCGCGAGGACCGCGACGACCGCACGTACCGCCGGGCTGGTGTCCGCGCCGAAGCTGAACTGCACGACGGCCGGGGCGATCAGCAGCGCCACCAGGTTCATCACCTTCAGCAGCGGGTTGATCGCAGGACCGGCCGTGTCCTTGAACGGGTCGCCGACCGTGTCCCCGATGACGACCGCGGCGTGGGCCTCACTGCCCTTGCCGCCGTGGTGGCCGTCCTCGACGAGCTTCTTCGCGTTGTCCCACGCACCGCCGGAGTTGGCGAGGAAGACCGCCATCAGCGTGCCCGTGCCGATGGCGCCCGCGAGGAACGAACCCAGCGCGCCGACACCGAGGGAGAAGCCCACGGCGATCGGGGTGAGGACGGCGAGCAGACCGGGCGTGGCGAGCTCGCGCAGCGCGTCCTTGGTGCAGATGTCCACGACGCGCCCGTACTCGGGCTTCTCGGAGTAGTCCATGATCCCGGGGTGCTCGCGGAACTGACGGCGCACCTCGTAGACCACGGCGCCCGCGGAGCGGGAGACCGCGTTGATGGCGAGGCCGGAGAACAGGAACACCACGGCCGCGCCGAGGATCAGCCCGACCAGGTTGTTGGGCTGCGCGATGTCCAGGCTGAGGTTCATCTCACCGGCCTTGGCCCCGACATCCTTGACCGCCGTGGCGATCGCGTCGTTGTACGAGCCGAAGAGCGCGGCCGCGGCGAGCACGGCCGTGGCGATGGCGATGCCCTTGGTGATGGCCTTGGTGGTGTTGCCCACCGCGTCCAGGTCGGTCAGGACCTGCGCCCCGGCGCCCTCGACGTCGCCCGACATCTCGGCGATGCCCTGGGCGTTGTCGGAGACGGGCCCGAAGGTGTCCATGGCGACGATGACACCGACGGTGGTGAGCAGGCCGGTGCCGGCCAGGGCCACCGCGAAGAGCGCGAGCATGATCGACGTGCCGCCGAGCAGGAACGCCCCGTAGACGCCGAGGGCGATGAGCAGCGCCGTGTAGACGGCGGACTCCAGGCCGACGGAGATGCCGGCGAGGACGACGGTGGCCGCGCCCGTGAGGGAGGACTTGCCGATGTCCCGGACGGGACGGCGGTTGGTCTCGGTGAAGTAGCCGGTCAGCTGCTGGATCAGAGCCGCGAGCACGATGCCGATCGCGACGGCGACGACCGCCAGGATGCGCGGGTCTCCGGAGTGGCTGGTGATCGCGGCGTTCTCGACGCCGACGAGCTCCTTGTAGGTGGCCGGCAGGTAGGCGTAGACGGCGATCCCGACCAGCACGAGGGAGATCACGGCGGAGATGAAGAAGCCGCGGTTGATCGCCGTCATGCCGCTGCGGTCGCTGCGGCGCGGGGAGACCGCGAAGATGCCGATCATGGCGGTGATGACGCCGATGGCGGGCACGATCAGCGGGAAGGCCAGGCCGAGGTCGCCGAAGGCGGCCTTGCCGAGGATGAGCGCGGCCACCAGGGTGACGGCGTAGGACTCGAAGAGGTCGGCAGCCATCCCGGCGCAGTCTCCGACGTTGTCGCCCACGTTGTCGGCGATGGTCGCGGCATTGCGCGGGTCGTCCTCCGGAATGCCCTGCTCGACCTTGCCGACCAGGTCGGCGCCGACGTCGGCGGCCTTGGTGAAGATGCCGCCGCCGACACGCATGAACATCGCGATCAGCGCGGCACCGAGGCCGAAGCCCTCCAGGACCTTCGGCGCGTCGGCCGCGTAGACCAGGACGACGCAGGAGGCGCCGAGGAGGCCGAGGCCGACGGTGAACATGCCGACCACGCCGCCCGTACGGAAAGCGATCTTCATCGCCTTGTGGGAGACCTCGGTCAGATCCTTGGCGGGCTCGCCCTCGGCGGGGGTGGCCTCTCTCGCGGCGGCGGCGACGCGGACGTTGGCGCGGACCGCGAGGCGCATGCCGATGTAGCCGGTGGCCGCCGAGAAGAGGGCGCCCACGAGGAAGAAGGCGGAACGTCCCGCCCGCTGGGACCAGGTGTCGGCGGGCAGCAGGAAGAGCAGGAAGAAGACCACGACGGCGAAGACGCCGAGGGTGCGCAGTTGGCGGCCCAGGTAGGCGTTGGCGCCTTCCTGGACGGCTGCGGCGATCTTCTTCATGCTGTCGGTTCCCTCGTCGGCGGCGAGGACCTGGCGGACCAGGATCTGCGCGACGACGAGTGCGGCCAGTGCCACGGCCGCGATGACGATCACGATGAGCCGGTTGTCATCGGTGAGTACTGCGGCTGCCAGATCAGAGGTGCGATCCGGCGCGATAGGGGTGAAGAGCCCCGTCATTCGTCCTCCTTGACGTGATGAGCTCAAGATGTGGACGGATTGTAGGGAGCGCGCCCTGATCAAAACAGTGCGCCGGAAACGGAATTGGCGTGCTCCTGCTCCTCAGCAATAGATCGCGTCACTCCATTACCCTCGAAAGCGGTAATGGGGCAAAAGCATTGACGATCGGTCACTGATCTAGGTAAATGAAAAAGGCCCTGCTCAGCAGGGCCCTGATTAAGATCCGAAGATACGAAGGAATGCGCGGCGCTGTGGATCTACGGCACCTCGGCGGCTCCCGCGACGGGCCAGCTCATCCGGATGGTCCCGCCCGATTCCCCACTGCTCACCTCGACGTCGTCGACGAGCCCGCTGATCACGGCGAGGCCCATCTCGTCCTCCCCCTCGATGTCGGGGTCCAGGACGGCGTCGATGCCGGACACGGCATCGGCCGGGCCGCCGCCCGGTCCGGGAACCTCGTCGCCGACCTCGATGGAGAAGACCTTCTCCTCCTCGATCAGGACGACCCGGACGGGCGCGGTCAGTCCGTTGCTGCGATGCAGTCCGACGGCACGCGAGCAGGCCTCACCCACGGCGAGGCGGACCTCGTCGAGGACGGCTTCCTCCACACCGGCCCGGCGCGCCACGGCGGCCGCGACCAGGCGGGCCGTCCGGACGTGTTCGGGCTGGGCGCTGAAGCGCAGTTCAACGGTGGCCATGCGCGTCCCCCTCGGACTACGGGCGTGCCTTGACGGGGGGCCGGGCCAACCGTGGCCCGGTACCCCCGCTCTCGTCTTCGGCTCCTCGCCTTACGGAGCCGTCAGTCGGTGGCGTTGACGGCGTCTTCCACCGTGGTGTGGATCGGGAACACCTTGGTGAGACCGGTAATGCGGAAGATCTTCAGGATGCGCTCCTGGTTGCAGACCAGACGCAGCGAACCCTCGTGCGCGCGGACGCGCTTGAGGCCTCCCACGAGCACACCAAGCCCGGTGGAGTCGAGGAAGTCCACTCGCTCCATGTCGACAACCAGGTGGTAGCTGCCGTCGTTCACCAACTCGACCAACTGCTCGCGCAGCTTGGGCGCGGTATACACATCAATCTCGCCACCGACCTCTACGACCGTACGGTCGCCGACAGTGCGAGTCGACAGGGACAGGTCCACGGATCCTCCAGCACCTTGCTATCGAGCGGCGCCCCCCAGGGGCCTCCCCACCCGAAGGTAGTGAGGGATTGGCTGCCGCGATGGCATTCAATCACTTACCGGCAGGCGCGCACGACGCCTTGGGACCATTGTCCCGCACGCCAGTGACACACTCGGTTCCAATGGCCAATACTCACCGCCCTGGTCGGCCCACGCCACCCGCGGACTCTCGACCCACCCCCGGCACGGTCCTGGACCGGCTGTCTCGGGGGCCTTCCCGGGCTGCGCGCATCACCCATACGGAGCACTTGCCCCCTCGGGAGGGCCGTCATGCAGTCTGGCCCGACCGCATCCGAACGGATGTCGTAGCCGCGATCCAGGCAGCCGGGATCGGCCATCCGTGGGAACACCAGGCCGCGGCCGCCGAGCACGCCATGGACGGCGTGTCGGTCGTCGTCGCCACCGGCACCGCCTCGGGCAAGTCGCTGGCCTACCTGGCGCCCGTGCTCTCCGCCCTGGCGGACGGCGCCGAGGCCCCGAACGGCAGGGGCGCGACCGCGCTGTACCTGGCCCCCACCAAGGCCCTGGCGGCCGACCAGCGCCGCGCCGTACGGGAACTGGCCGCCCCGCTGGGCAACGCGGTCCGGCCCGCCGTGTACGACGGCGACACGCCCGTAGAAGAACGCGAATGGGTGCGTCAGTACGCCAACTACGTCCTCACCAACCCCGACATGCTGCACCGCGGCATCCTCCCGGCCCACCCTCGCTGGTCCTCCTTCCTGCGGACCCTGCGCTACGTCGTGATCGACGAGTGCCACACGTACCGCGGGGTCTTCGGCTCCCACGTGGCCCAGGTACTGCGCCGGCTGCGGCGGCTGTGCGCCCGCTACGGCTCCGACCCGGTCTTCCTGCTGGCCTCCGCCACCGCCAGCGACCCGGCGACGGCGGCGTCCCGGCTGACCGGGGTCCGCGTGGTCGAGATCACCGACGACGCCTCCCCGCGCGGCGAGGTGGTCTTCGCCCTCTGGGAGCCACCGCTCCTCACCGAGCTGCGGGGCGAGAAGGGCGCACCCGTCCGCCGTACGGCCACGGCCGAGACCGCCGACCTGCTGACGGACCTCGTCCTGCAGGGAGTCCGTACGGTGGCCTTCGTCCGCTCCCGGCGCGGCGCCGAGCTGATCTCCGTGATCACCCAGGAGCGGCTCGCGGAAGTGGACCGCTCACTGGTGCGGCGGGTGGCCGCCTACCGCGGCGGATACCTCCCCGAGGAGCGCCGGGCCCTGGAGCGGGCCCTGCACTCCGGCGAGCTGCTGGGTCTGGCCGCCACGACCGCCCTGGAGCTGGGCGTGGACGTCTCGGGCCTGGACGCCGTCCTGATCACCGGCTACCCGGGCACCCGGGCCTCCCTGTGGCAGCAGGCGGGCCGGGCCGGGCGCTCGGGCCAGGGCGCCCTGGCCGTGCTGATCGCCCGCGACGACCCGCTCGACACCTACCTCGTCCACCACCCCGAGGCGCTGTTCCGGCAGCCGGTGGAGGCCACCGTCCTTGATCCGGACAACCCGTACGTCCTGGCCCCCCACCTGTGCGCCGCGGCCGCGGAGCTGCCGCTGACCGACGCCGACCTGGAACTCTTCGGCCCGGCCACCCGCGAGCTCGTCCCCCAGCTGGAGGCGGCGAAGCTGCTCCGGCGGCGGGCCACGGCCTGGCACTGGACCCGCCGGGAGAGGGCCTCGGACCTGACCGACATCCGGGGCGGCGGCGGCCGTCCGGTGCAGATCGTCGAGGCCTCGACCGGCCGGCTGCTGGGCACGGTCGACGAGTCGGCCGCCCACACCGCCGTCCACGACGGGGCCGTCCACCTCCACCAGGGCCGCACGTATCTCGTGAAGCACCTGGACCTGGAGGACGCGGTGGCCCTCGTCGAGGAGGCGGACCCGCCCTTCTCCACCACCGCCCGTGACACCACCTCCATCTCCGTCCTGGAGACCGATTCCGAGATCCCGTGGGGCGCGGCCCGGCTCTGTTACGGCTCGGTCGAGGTCACCAACCAGGTCGTCTCCTATCTGCGGCGCAAATTGATCACCGGCGAGGTGCTGGGCGAGGCCAAGCTGGACCTGCCGCCCCGCACCCTGCGCACCCGGGCCGTGTGGTGGACGGTCACCGAGGACCAGCTCGACGAGGCCCGGATCAACCCGGAGATCCTCGGCGGCGCCCTGCACGCCGCCGAGCACGCCTCCATCGGCCTGCTCCCGCTGTTCGCCACCTGCGACCGCTGGGACATCGGCGGCGTCTCCGTGCCGCTGCATCCCGACACCCTCCTTCCGACGGTCTTCGTCTACGACGGCCACCCGGGCGGTGCCGGATTCGCGGAGCGGGCCTTCCACACGGCCCGCGCCTGGCTGACGGCGACCCGGGACGCGATCGCGGCCTGCGAGTGCGAGGCCGGCTGCCCGTCCTGCATCCAGTCCCCCAAGTGCGGCAACGGCAACGACCCCCTCCACAAGCGCGGCGCCATCCGCCTCCTCACCCGCCTCCTCTCCGAGGCCCCCCAAGCCCCCCAGACGACTCCCCCGCGGTAGCCGGTCCCGCCCCGGGACCGCTGGGCCCGGGGACCTCGCCGGGAGGACCCGCCCGGGCGGTGATCGTCGGGGCGAAAGGGCCCGTTGCGGGGCGGGCCGTCACCACGGCCACCTCGCCCTGGAGCGTGCACGTACCCACGGCCGCGCGCTGGGCGCGGGCGACCCGGTGCGCCGCGGCGCAGGCAGCCTCCGGTCCGTGGGCCCAGGTCGCCGCAGCTGCGAGCGACGCCAGGTCCGCGGCCGCCGCCGCCCGGTGCCGGGCCACGACCGCCTGTCCGAGCAGAAGCACGCCGCCGAAGACCGCCCCCAGCACCGTGGCCACCAGCGCCGCCCACACCGTCGCCGAACCCCGGTCCCGGCTCACGGCGGCGGCCCCACGCTGTCCTCCGCCAGGGCCACCGCCTGCGCCCCGAGCCGCACCGACACTCCGTCCGGGCCCGGCGCGGGGGCGGCGACCCGCACCCGCCACAGGTCCCCCTCCCGCTCCAGTTCCACCCGTGCTCCCGAGGGCGCGGCCGACCGGGCCGCCGCCACCGCCACCTCGGCGGGCTCCGACCGGGCCGCCGCCCGGGCGCCGGCCCGGGCAGCGTCCACGCACCGGATCTGCGCCGCCGCCGCCATCAGCGCCCACACCAGCAGCGCCGCGAACAGCACCAGCGCCGGGATCACCAGGGCGGCCTCCGCCGTCACATACCCCCGGTCGCCCAGTCCCCGGATTGATCCGGGATTTCTCTCAGAACGGCACATCGAGTGCCTTGCCGATGGTCGACTGAAGGGCCGTGGCGACCACTTCGCTCGTCACGACCTTGTACAGAACAGCCGCGAACGCACAGGCCGCGATCGTGCCCATGGCGTATTCCGAGGTGGACATCCCCGCGTCTCTCCCACGACCTCGCAGCGCCGTCCGCACACGAAACCAGATGATCCTCATGGCAACCTCCTGTTGATTTTCTTACTGATGTGCGTGGTTAATGTGGCGTCAGGTGTTCGTGAGGAGACCGGTGGCCATTCCGATCACCACCGGAGCAACTCCGATCGCGAGAAAAGCGGGGAGAAAACACAGCCCCACCGGCGCCGTGACGAACACCGCCGCCCGCTGCGCCCTGGCGCCCGCCTGCCGGTTCCGGTCCTCCCGGAGCGCCGACGCGAGCCGGGAGACCGGTTCCGCCGCAGGAGCGCCCGTCCGGGCGGCCCGTTCCAGGCATTCCGCGAGGGCCCGGGCGCCCGGTATCTCCGCCAGCCTTCCCCACGCGGCGCCCGGTTCGCCGCCGAGCCGCAACTCCGCCCCGGCCCGGGCCATCCGCTCGCCCACCGGGCCGCCCAGCGACTCCCCCACCACCTCCGCGGCCTCCACCGGCCCGGCCCCGGCCGCCAGGCAAGCGGCCAGCAGATCGGCTGCGAACGGCAGCTGACGCTCCGCCTCCCGCAGGTCCACCCCGGCCGCAGGCCGCGCCCTGGACTGCCACCTCCGCGTCCCGAGCGCCGCCACGGCGCCGAGGGCCACGCCGGCCAGCCCGCCGACGAGCACCCAGCCGGCCAGCAACGCACCGGCCGGCGCGGCCCAGGCCGCCACCACCCCGCGCAGCCGCGCACCCGGCGCCGGCACCCGCGGCCCTGGCCCGACCCCCAGCAGAACTCCGATCCTGCGCCGGGCCCGCCGCGCCCGGAGCCCGGCCGCCACCGCCGACACCGTGCACAGCGCGGCCACCGCCAGACACAGCACGATCCCCAGCCTGTGGATCGCGAAGCCACCCATCACCCTTCCCCTTCCCCCATCCGCACGATCCGCCGGCACCACAGCAGCCCCAGCGCCTCCAGCACCCCGCCGGCAAGCAGGCAGCCCCACCCCATCGGGGTGTGCAGCAGTACCCGCAGCGGATCCGCACCCAGTCCCGTGCCGATCAACAGGCCCACCAGGGGCAGCAGGGCGAGCACCACCGTCGTGGACCGCGCCCCCGCCAACTGGGCCCTCAGCGACTCCCGCCGGTCCCGCTCGGCCCGCAGGGCCCCCTCCAGCCGGTCCAGCCCGGCGGCCAGGCCCGCACCTCCGTCCACCGACACCCGCCAGCAGGCGGCCATCCCGGCCAGCCCCTCCGCGCCAGGCTCCCGCGCCGCCTGGCGCAGTGCCCCCGGTACGTCCCCGCCGAACGCCGCGGCGGCCAGCACTCCCGCCTCCATGGCCCCCGGACCGCCGGGGCCGGCCGCCGTCCGCCGTATCGCCGCCGTCAGGGCCTGCCCGGGCTGGGCTCCCGCCCGCAGTTCCCCCACCGCCGCACCGCACAGCGCCACCACCTCTGCGGCCCGCGCCGTCCGGGTCCGCTCCCGCGCCCGTGTCCGCAGCCACCGCCGTACGAGCGGCACCGCGGCCGCCCCGGCCAGCAGCGGGATCACCGACCCGCCGAGCACCGCGACCACCAGTCCGGCCCCCAGGCAGGACCACTCCCGCCACCGCACCGCCCGCATCCGTACGGCGGCCAGCAGCCGGTCCAGGCGCACCGGTCCGCGCGGCGCCACCGGGCAGCCCCCGGCCGTGACCACCGCGCGGGCCCGCCGGAACACCCGGTCGCCGCCGGTCAGACCCCAGGCGGCCGCCCCGGCACACAGCACCCCCGCGAACACCGGCACGGGCAGGGCCGCCACGGCGCTCACCGGGCACCTCGCAGCAGCGGGCGCAGCCGCTCCCAGCCCCGCTCCCGCACGAAACCCCGCGCGGCCCAGCGCAGCGCCGGCACGGTGACCACCAGACCGGCGGCATCCCGCTCCAGCACGTGCACCTCGGCCACCCGGCGCCGCCCTTCCCGGTCCCGCACCAGGTGGACCACCAGGGTCAGCGCGGCCGCCAACTGGCTGTGCAGGGCGGCCCGGTCGAGCCCGGCCGCCGTCCCCAGGGCCTCCAGCCGGGCCGGGACGTGGGCTGCGGCATTGGCGTGGACCGTGCCGCAGCCGCCTTCGTGACCCGTGTTCAGCGCCGCGAGCAGGTCTGCGACTTCGGCTCCGCGGACCTCGCCGACCACCAGCCGGTCGGGCCGCATCCGCAGTGCCTGGCGGACGAGGTCGGCCAAGGTGACCAAACCCGCGCCCTCCTGGTTGGCGGGCCGGGCCTCGAGCCGCACCACATGCGGATGGTCGGGGCGCAGCTCGGCCGAATCCTCGGCCAGCACGATCCGCTCACCGGGGCCGACCAGCCCCAGCAGGGCGCTGAGCAGGGTGGTCTTACCGGTTCCGGTCCCGCCGGAGACGAGGAAGGACAGCCGGGCTTCGATCATCTCCCGCAGCAGCCGGTGCCCGCCGGGCGGCAGTGTCCCCGCCGCGACCAGTTCCTCCAGCGTGAACGCCCGCGGCCGCACCACCCGCATGGAGAGGCAGGCCGACCCGACCGCCACCGGTGGCAGCACCGCGTGCAGCCGGGTGCCGTCGGGCATCCGGGCGTCCACCCAGGGCCGGGCGTCATCCAGCCGGCGCCCAGCGACGGCGGCCAGCCGCTGGGCGAGTCTGCGCACGGCCTCCGGGTCGGTGAAGGTCACTCCCGTCAGCTCCAGCCCGCCACCGCGGTCCACCCACACCCGGTCGGGGGCCGCCACCAGCACATCGGTGACCTCCGGGTCGGCGAGCAGCGGCTCCAAGGGGCCCGCGCCGACCAGCTCGGACCGTAACTCGGCGGCGACGCCGAGCACTTCCGCGTCGCCCAGCAGCCGGCCCTGGGACCGCAGGGCCGCCGCCACCCGCGCCGGGGTCGGCTCCGCCCCGCTCTCGGCGAGCTGGCGGCGCACCGCGTCCAGCAGCAGCGTACTCATGCCGGCACCCCCTGGGCGGAGCCGAGCGCCCGCTGCCAGAAGCCGTCGCAGAAGCGGGCCAGCGCGCCGCGCCCATGTGCTCCCGGCGGTTCCCCCTCAGCCACCCTCCCGGGAAGTCCCACTTCGACCGGCACCTCCCCGGCCAGCGGCGCCCCCAGCAAAGCGGCCACCGCCTCCGGATCGAGACCACCCGGGCAGCGGCCCCGAACGACGACGCGCACGTCCCGGGCCACCATCCGCACCCCGGCCGCCAGCCGGCCCGCGGCGGCCACGGCCCGCAGCTCGCCCGGCACCACCATGAGCACCAGGTCGAGCTGGGCCAATACCTCCGCCACGGCTTCGTCCACCCTTCGCGGGAGGTCGACCACCACGACCCCGCCACGGCGGCGCGCGGCCGACACCACCGACCGCATCGCGGCGGGCGGCACCACCACCCGGTCTCCGCGGTCCCAGCTGAGCACGCGCAGGGCGTGCAGTTCGGGCAGGGACTCCTCCAGGGCTCCGGCACCCACCCGTCCGCGAGAGGCGGCGAAGTCGGGCCAGCGAAGCCCTTCCGCGCCCTCGCCGCCGAGCAGGACGTCCATGCCGCCGCCCAGCGGGTCTCCGTCGATGAGGATGGTCCGCTCCCCGGTGTGCGCGGCGCGGACGGCGAGTGCGCAGGCGAGGGTGGAGGCCCCGGCCCCGCCACTGCCGCCGATCACCCCGACGGCGAGCGCGGGCCGGCCGGCTCCTTCCACCACGTCGGCGATGCGGTCGACGAGACGGCTTTCGGCGTCCGGGAGCCTCAGCACCTCCTCGGCGCCGATCTCCACCGCCCGCTGCCACACCAGGGGGTCGTCCAGATCCCGGCCCACCAGGAACACGCCGTCCCTGCGCGGCGCCCCGCGCACCCGCCGGGCCGCGTCGTCCCCGACCAGCACCAAGGGCGCGGATTCCCATCCGGCACTCCCGCCAGGCCCACCGGGCCCGCCAGCGCCGTCCTGCTCCGTCGCCTCGTGGTGCACGTGCGGCTCGGCGCCCGCAGCGGCACACAGCCGCAGCAGGTCGTCCAGCAGCAGGGGATCCTCGGTGATGATCAGCGGACGCCCGCCGACGGCCGGGCCCGCGGAGGCGCCCCCGACCCCGCCCACCACGGACACGGACTCCGGCGTTTCACACGACTTCGATCGAGCCACGATCTCCGCCCCCTTCTCACTGCAAATCCAGCACCGCGGACTTCGCGGCTGGAATCACCGTGCAGCGATCAGGAAAAAGAAGTGGATCTTGCTCGGAAACTGTGGACGCCGAACCGATTGTGAATAACCCGGTCACCCTCACAGGTGAGTTCCAGAGCGCGGCGGAACCACTACGCAACGTCACGAGTCTGGAGGAGTGAGGGCCTACGCCCGGGGAGGCCTCGTACGACAGGAGGGCCGCAGGAATGGTCACTTGGGGCCGAAGGAGGGACGCGAACCGCGTCCGGACATGCGACGACCCCCGCCGGGGGGGAGAGCGGGGGTCGTCCCCACGGTCCGACTCGGGGGGGGAGGAGCCAGACCGGGTTAGCACGGTCGCGAACGATCCGTGACTTCCATGGTGTACCCGAGAGCCTTCTCAGGCAAACCCACGCGCCACACCTTACGCCGAATGGTGGGCGCATATGCTCGGGGCGTGGAAAATCAGCCCTTGCCGCACTCCTCACCTCGCACCGCAGCCTTCTTCGACCTGGACAAGACGGTCATTGCGAAGTCGAGCACCCTGACGTTCAGCAAGTCCTTCTACCGGGGCGGCCTGATCAACCGGCGAGCCGTGCTGCGCACCGCGTACACGCAGTTCATCTTCCTGGCCGGCGGCGCCGACCACGATCAGATGGAGCGGATGCGCGAGTACCTCTCCGCCCTGTGCAAGGGGTGGAACGTGCAGCAGGTGCGGGAGATCGTCGCGGAAGCCCTGCACGACCTCATCGACCCGATCATCTACGACGAGGCCGCGTCCCTCATCGAGGCCCATCACACGGCGGGCCGCGACGTGGTGATCGTGTCGACCTCCGGCGCGGAGGTGGTCGAGCCGATCGGCGAGATGCTCGGCGCCGACCGCGTCGTCGCCACGCGCATGGTCGTGGGCGACGACGGCTGCTTCACCGGCGAGATCGAGTACTACGCCTACGGACCGACGAAGGCGGAAGCCGTCCGCGAGCTCGCGGAGTCCGAGGGGTACGACCTCGCCCGGTGCTACGCCTACAGCGACTCGGCCACCGACATCCCGATGCTGGAGGCGGTCGGACACCCGCATGCCGTCAATCCCGACCGGGCACTGCGCAAGGAGGCCTTGGCGCGGGAGTGGCCGGTGCTCGTGTTCAACCGCCCGGTGCGGCTGAAGCAGCGACTGCCCGGGCTGTCGATGCCTGCCCGGCCGGCACTGATCGCGGCCGCCGCCGTGGGTGCGGCCGCCGCCACCGCCGGGCTGGTCTGGTGCGCGAGCCGCCGCCGGAGCCGCGCACTGGCCGCGTCCGCCTGACGAACGCCTGAAATGCCCGCCCGAACCCGCCCGAAGCCCACTGCGGCCCGCCCGCTGCCCACCGGGGCGAATGTCCTCACCTGGGGCGATACAGCCCGTCCGGTTCGCCCGAAGTCGTCCCGGTAAGTAAAAAGTGGAGTTAGGGGTTTCGCATGGCTCCGAAGCGGAGTACAAATAAAGCAACGGCCCGCGAGACCAAAGAACATCCGAGAGGATCATCTTTAAAACGCAGTAAGGCCCACGGACCGAAGCATGAACGTCTAGCACCCACGCGACGTCGACCCGTCGATTACGGGCCAGCCGCACCAGGTGACGGGCAAAGTTCCCGACCTGATGGGCAACCATCGAGGACGCTTGGTAACTGGGCGTAAGTGCCAGCGGCGACACCAAAGCAAGACGGTGTCGCCGCAACCCATGTCCGGCCATTTTTCAGCAGTGCCCGCCCCAGCCGGCTGCCGGCCACGCCAGGCGCGCAAGCGGGCAGGCAGGCAGGCCAACCAGCAGAGGCCCGGCCGAGTGGCTCAGGCCGCGCCGCGCTGCAGCGCCTCACAGACCGCCGTCGACTCGCGGACGCCGAGCTCGATCGCGCGCCCGCAGTGGGCGATCCAGGCGGCCATCCCGTCAGGGGTACCGGAGACATAACCGTCGAACGCGGCGAGGTAGGCCTCCCGGCCCTGTTCCGCGTGGCCGACCTCTGCCGGGCAGATCGCCTTCGGGTCCAGCCCGCTGTTGATCAGGACGATGCGCTCGGCCGCCCGCGCGACCAAGCCGTTGTAGGTGGCGAAGGGGCGCAGGGCCAGCAGTTCCCCGTGCACCACGGCTGCCGTGATCAGCGCCGGGGCCGAGCCGCCCGCGATGATCAGGCGGGAGAGCCCGTCCAGCCGGCCCGCGACCTCTTCGGCGCTCGGCAGCGGGAGCTCGACCAGCGGTTCGTCCACCGGCTCGCCCGCCAGGCGGGGGCGGCCCACCACGTCACCCTCCGCCGTCGACCCCGACGCCACGAGGTGGAGCCGCGCCAGAACCCGTAGCGGCGACTGGCGCCAGATGCTCAGCAACTGACCGGCCTCGGCGGTGAGCCGCAACGCGGCGCCCACCGTCAGTGCTTCGGGCTCCGACCCGAAGTCGGTCCGCCGCCGCACCTCCTCAAGCGCCCAGTCCGCACCGGACAGCGCCGCGCTCCCGCGGGCGCCGCGCAGCGCGGCCTCCGAGGTGATCTCGGCACTGCGGCGGCGCATCACCCGGTGCCCGTAGACCCGGTCCACGGCCTTGCGTACGGAATCCACGGAATCGGCGACACCCGGCAGCCCGGACAGGGCGGCCAACGGGTCAGAAGCGCTACTCATAAGTAGGGAGCCTACGCACTGCGCACCCGTAGCACCGACCCCTCCTTGGAGTGGTCTTCTTCACTCACCTCGACAACTCAACGCGTTCAACCCACTACGCTTGGTGAACATGAAGATCGCTTTCGTGGGAAAGGGCGGCAGCGGCAAGACGACGCTGTCCTCCCTCTTCATCCGCCACCTCGCCGCCAATGAGGCCCCCGTCGTCGCGGTGGACGCCGACATCAACCAGCACCTGGGCGCCGCGCTCGGACTCGACGAGGGCGAGGCCGCCGCACTGCCCGCCCTGGGCGCGCACCTGCCCCTGATCAAGGAGTACCTGAGGGGCTCCAACCCGCGCATCGCGTCCGCGGACACGATGATCAAGACGACCCCGCCCGGCCGGGGATCACGCCTGCTGCGGGTCACCGAGGACAACCCGGTGTACGAGGCCTGCGCGCGCACGCTCCTGCTCGACGGCGAGCCCGTACGGCTCATGGCCACCGGGCCGTTCACCGAGGCCGATCTCGGCGTGGCCTGCTACCACTCCAAGGTCGGGGCGGTCGAGCTCTGCCTCAACCACCTCGTCGACGGCCCCGACGAGTACGTCGTCGTCGACATGACCGCCGGATCGGACTCCTTCGCCTCGGGCATGTTCACCCGCTTCGACGTGACGTTCCTGGTTGCCGAGCCGACCCGCAAGGGCGTCTCCGTCTACCGCCAGTACAAGGAGTACGCGCGGGACTTCGGGGTCTCGCTCAAGGTCATCGGCAACAAGGTCCAGGGCCCGGAGGACATCGAGTTCCTCCAGGACGAGGTGGGCGAGGACCTGCTGGTCACCGTAGGGCACTCCGACTGGGTGCGGGCGATGGAGAAGGGCCGGCCGGCCGCCTTCGAGCTGCTGGAGGCGACCAACCGGCTGGCACTCCAGGCCCTCCAGGACGCGGCCGACGACTCGTACGCGCACCGCGACTGGGAGCGGTACACCGAGCAGATGGTGCGGTTCCACCTCAAGAACGCTGAGAGCTGGGGCAACGCCAAGACCGGGGTCGACCTGGCGGACCAGGTCGACCCCGGGTTCGTCCTGCGCGAGGGTCGTGCGGGTCGCGAGGATCGTGCGGGCAGTCCGGGTTGGGAGGGCCTCGGCGATGCCGAGCGCGAACCGGAGACGGCCGACCCGGACGCGCTCGTCAGCCCTCGTCCGACCCGGCATCAGCCGGCTCCGCAGCCGGCTTGACCCCGGCGGGGGCCGTCGGCGGTGCGGGCGGCGGCCCCGCGCTCAGGAACTTCGTCCAGCCCTCCTTGGGCGCCTCGCCGACGTCGAGGGTGCGCATCCACTCCAGCGTCTTGGGATCCTGGGCGTCCAGCCAGTCCGCAAGCTCGCGGAACGGCACGCAGCGGACCTCCTTCTGGGTGCACATGCCCTTGATGGACTCCTCGACGGCGCGCATGTAGGTGCCGCCGTTCCAGGACTCGAAGTGGTTGCCGATGATCAGCGGGGCACGGTTGCCCTGGTAGACCCGGTCGAAGGCCTCGCGCAGGCCGTCGCGCATCTGGTCGCCCCAGTACGCGTGCTGCGAGGGGTCGCCCTGGGAGGTCGTCCCGGACTGGTTCGTCATGAAGTTGTAGTCCATGCTCAGGGTCTCGAAGGCGCGGCCCGGCACGGGCACCAGCTGCAGCGGGATGTCCCAGAGCCCGTCCGTCTTCTTGGGCCAGAGCTGCTTGCTGATGCCGCTGGAGTCGTAGCGGAAGCCCATGTCCTTCGCCGCCAGCATGAAGTTCTTCTGGCCTTCGAGGCAGGGCGTGCGGGCCCCGACGAGTTCCTTGTCGTAGTCGAAGGGGAGCGCCTCCATGCTCTTCAGGCCCGCGTTCGTCTTCCAGTTCTTGACGAACGACTTGGCCTGGTTGATCTCGCTCTTCCACTCCTCCACGGACCAGGTGCCGACGCCGCCGTCGGGGCCGCAGAAGTGGCCGTTGAAGTGGGTACCGATCTCGTTGCCCTCCAGCCAGGCCGCGCGGACCTGGGTGGCGGTGTCCTTGATGCCCTGGAGGTCGCCGAAGCCGATGTCGGAGCGGCCGGACTCGTGCTGCGGGGCGGTGTAGAGGGAACGCTTCTCCTCGGGGAGCATGTACACCCCGCTGAGGAAGTACGTCATCCGGGCGTTGTACTTCTTGCCGACCTCGCGGAAGTGCGAGAAGAGCTTCTGGCTGTCCTCGCCGGCGCCGTCCCACGAGAACACCACGAACTGCGGCGGCTTTTCACCGGGCTTCAGCTTCTGTGCCTTCCGCACGTTCGGCTGCGGGCCGGTGTACGCGGTCGAACCGTCGCCGATGAGCCGGTTGACGCTGCCGGGAGCCTCGGGGGCGGCGGCACCCTTCCGGGCGTTCTGGCTTCCGGGGGCCGGGGCCTTGGCGGGTTCCGAGGCGCTGCACCCGGCGACTCCCAGGACCAGCGCCGTGGCGGCCAGGCCACCGGCGATCTTCTTCGTGGCGGCGATCATCCGCCCCACCTCTCCCTCACAGTTCATCGCATGACTTCCGCGCCGCAACGTCCCACGCGATCCGACATGAGGAAGGTGTGACAAGCCGGACAAAATGCTTAATCACCCTAGAGGGTTAATTCATAGGCCATTTGCCCGTATTGCCTACCGCCTCTCTTTACTCTCCATTACCCTCCATTTACCGAGTGTTGAGACTCCCGCCGCTTCATCCCTCCCCCCGAGGAGACGGGACCTTATGACTGCCACCTCCCCCACTCCGACGAACAACCTCCCCGCGGACCTGTCCGCCTCCATCGCCGTCTTCCTGATCGCCCTGCCGTTCTCCCTCGGCATCGCCCTGGCCACCGGCGCCCCGCTCCAGGCCGGGCTGGTCGCCGCGGCCGTCGGTGGCATCGTCGCCGGACGGCTCGGCGGGGCCCCACTCCTGGTGAGCGGCCCCGCCGCCGGACTCACGGTCGTCAGCGCCGAGTTGATCCGGCACTACGGGTGGCGTACCACCTGCGCCGTCACCGTGCTCGCCGGCTTCTGCCAGCTCGGCCTCGCCCTGCTGCGCACCGCCCGGTCGGCGCTCGTGGTCAGCCCGGCCATCGTGCACGGCATGCTCGCCGGCATCGGCGTGACCATCGCGTTGGCCCAGCTGCACATCGTGCTCGGCGGCACCCCGCAGAGCTCCGCCGTCGCCAACGTCCTCGGCCTGCCGAATCAGTTGGCCGATCTGCACCCCGTCGCACTCGGTGTCAGCGCACTGACACTGCTCGTCCTGTTCAGCTGGCCGAGGCTGCCCGGCAGAACCGGCCGCGCCCTGCGCAAGGTGCCGGCGGCGCTCGCCGCCGTGGCGACGGCCACCGCCTTCGCCGCCCTGGCCGGCCTCAGCCTGCCCCGGGTGGACCTGCCGTCGTGGCGCAGCCACGCCCTGCCCGAGCTCCCCGAGGGCCCGGTCCTCGGCATCATCGCCGCCGTCCTGACCGTCACCCTGGTCGGCAGCGTCGAATCCCTGCTCTCCACGGTCGCGACCGACAAGCTGATCGCCTCCGAGCGGGGTACGGGCAACCGCCCGCCGCGCGCCGACCTCAACCGGGAACTGCGGGGCCAGGGCGCCGCGAACATCATCTCCGGCGCGCTGGGCGGGTTGCCCGTCGCGGGCGGGGCCATGCGCAGCGTGGCGAACGTCAAGTCCGGTGCGGTCAGCCGGCGGTCGGTCATGCTGCACGGCCTCTGGGTGCTGCTCGCGGCGGGGCTGCTCGTCCCCGCCCTCGACCTGATCCCCCTGGCCGCGCTGGCCGCGCTGGTGATGGCGGTGGGCGTGCAGATGGTGAGCGCCACGCACCTGCGGACCGTCACCCGGCACCGCGAGATCGTGGTCTACGGCACGACCATCGTGGGAGTGGTCCTCGGCGGGGTCCTGGAGGGCGTGGCCATCGGCATCGCGGTGGCGGTCGCGCTCGCCCTGCACCGGCTGGCGCGGACCCGGATCACACTGGAGCAGCTGGAGACCGGGGTCCACCGGGTGTGGGCGCGCGGCCAGTTGACCTTCCTCGCGGTGCCGCGGCTGAGCCGGGTGCTGAACCAGATTCCGCCCGACGGGCATGCCCTGATCGAGCTGGACGGCTCGTTCATGGACCACGCGGCATACGAGACGCTGCACGACTGGCAGGACGCCCACCGCGCCCACGGCGGAACGGTGGAGGTGACCGGCCGCCGCGCCGACGCGGCACCAGACTCCGACCCGGACGGGCGCGCCCCGCAGCGCGGGGGCCACCAGTGCTGCCGCCCCTGGACGCCGTGGCAGAACCACTGCGACCACCGCGCCGCGGACACCCGTATGGACACCGCGGGGACCACGGCCACCGCCACGGACGGCTCCGACGCGGCGGGGGCTCCCGCGTCAGCGGCATCGGGGCCCGCGGCCGCGCCCACGCCTGCTGCCCGCCGGCGCGGCGCCGGTCAACTGGCCAACGGGATCAGCGCCTTCCAGCGCGACACCGCCCCCCACGTACGGGACGAGCTGGCCCGGCTGGCCCGCGAGGGGCAGCGGCCCTCCCAGCTCTTCCTCACCTGCGCGGACTCCCGCCTGGTGACGAGCATGATCACGGCCAGCGGGCCGGGCGACCTGTTCACGGTCCGCAACGTCGGCAACCTGGTCCCGCTGCCGGGTGCCGAGTCCACCGACGACTCGGTCGCGGCCGCCATCGAGTACGCGGTGGACGTGCTCAAGGTGGACAGCATCACGGTCTGCGGCCACTCGGGCTGCGGGGCCATGCAGGCGCTCCTCAGCGCCTCCCCCGGCGCCCCGATGACCCCGCTGCGCCGCTGGCTGCGGCACGGGCTGCCCAGCCTGGAGCGAATGGCCAGCCGGCACCACGCCTGGGCCCGGATCTCGGGCCGGCTCCCGGCAGACGCCGTGGAGCAGCTGTGCCTGACCAACGTGGTGCAGCAGCTGGAGCACCTGCGGGCCCACGAATCGGTCGCGAGGCGGCTCGCCGAGGGCACGCTGGAGCTGCACGGGATGTACTTCCACGTGGGCGAGGCGACGGCCTACCTGCTGTCCGAAGGCGAGGACTTCTTCGACTGCCGGGTCTTCGACACCGTCGGACAGAACGCCTGAACCACAGCGGCAATGAACCGATAGCCTCCCGTATCCGTGCAATCGCGTGGCCCCTTCTCGCACCCTGCGGCGGGAAGGGGCCGTCGCATGGCTCCGGACGTGCTATAGGTCTAAACCAATTTCCGGCTACCCCTTGTCACCTGGGCCGCTGACTGATGAGCTATGCCCGGGGACACAACGGACACCCTGGGAAAGGGAGATGTCGTGAGCAACGAAAGCCTGGCCAATCTGCTCAAGGAGGAGCGGCGGTTCGCACCGCCCGCCGATCTGGCCGCCGCCGCCAATGTGACAGAGGCTGCGTACACACAGGCCGACGCGGACCGGCTGGGCTTCTGGGCCGAGCAGGCCCGGCGGCTGACCTGGGCCACGGAGCCGACCGAGACGCTCGACTGGACGAACCCGCCCTTCGCGAAGTGGTTCGCGGACGGCAAGCTGAACGTCGCGTACAACTGCGTGGACCGGCACGTCGAGGCCGGCAACGGCGACCGCGTCGCCATCCACTTCGAGGGCGAGCCCGGCGACAGCCGCGCGATCACCTACGCCGAGCTCAAGGCCGAGGTCTCCCAGGCCGCGAACGCCCTGACCGAGCTGGGCGTCGAGGCCGGCGACCGCGTCGCCGTCTACCTGCCGATGATCCCCGAGGCGGTCGTCGCGATGCTCGCGTGCGCCCGCATCGGCGCCGCGCACTCCGTGGTCTTCGGCGGCTTCTCCGCCGACGCCGTCGCCTCCCGGATCCAGGACGCCGACGCCAAGCTGGTCATCACCGCCGACGGCGGCTACCGCCGCGGCAAGCCGACCGCCCTGAAGCCCGCCATCGACGAGGCCGTCACCAAGTGCCCGCAGGTCGAGCACGTGGTCGTCGTACGCCGCACCGGCCAGGACACCGCCTTCACCGAGGGCCGCGACGTCTGGTGGCACGAGGTGGTCGGCCGCCAGTCCGCCGAGCACACGCCGCAGGCCTTCGACGCCGAGCACCCGCTCTTCATCCTGTACACCTCGGGGACCACGGGTAAGCCCAAGGGCATCCTGCACACCTCGGGCGGCTACCTCACCCAGTCCGCGTACACCCACCACGCGGTCTTCGACCTGAAGCCGGAGACCGACGTCTACTGGTGCACCGCCGACATCGGCTGGGTGACCGGGCACTCCTACATCGTGTACGGGCCGCTCGCGAACGGCGCCACCCAGGTGATGTACGAGGGCACCCCGGACACCCCGCACCAGGGCCGGTTCTGGGAGGTCGTGCAGAAGTACGGCGTCACCATCCTCTACACGGCACCCACGGCCATCCGTACGTTCATGAAGTGGGGCGACGACATCCCCGCGAAGTTCGACCTGTCGAGCCTGCGCGTGCTGGGCTCGGTCGGCGAGCCGATCAACCCCGAGGCCTGGATCTGGTACCGCAAGCACATCGGCGGCGACCGCTGCCCGATCGTGGACACCTGGTGGCAGACCGAGACCGGCGCGATGATGATCTCCCCGCTGCCGGGCGTCACGGAGACCAAGCCGGGCTCGGCTCAGCGCGCACTGCCCGGAATCTCCGCCACCGTCGTGGACGACGAGGCGAACGAGGTCCCGAACGGCGGAGGCGGCTACCTCGTCCTCACCGAGCCGTGGCCGGCGATGCTGCGCACCATCTGGGGTGACGACCAGCGGTTCATCGACACCTACTGGTCGCGCTTCGAGGGCAAGTACTTCGCGGGCGACGGCGCCAAGAAGGACGAGGACGGCGACATCTGGCTGCTCGGCCGCGTGGACGACGTGATGCTGGTCTCCGGCCACAACATCTCGACCACCGAGGTCGAGTCGGCGCTCGTCTCGCACCCCTCGGTCGCCGAGGCGGCCGTGGTCGGCGCCAACGACGAGACGACCGGCCAGGCCATCGTGGCCTTCGTCATCCTGCGCGGCAGCGCCTCCGAGACCGAGAGCCTGGTCGCGGACCTGCGCAACCACGTGGGCGCCACGCTCGGCCCGATCGCCAAGCCGAAGCGGATCCTGCCGGTCCAGGAGCTGCCGAAGACCCGCTCGGGCAAGATCATGCGCCGCCTGCTGCGCGACGTGGCGGAAAACCGTGCGGTCGGTGACGTCACCACGCTCGCCGACTCCTCGGTCATGGACCTGATCCAGTCCAAGCTGCCGTCCGCCTCCAGCGAGGACTGACGGCGGCTGAGGAGCCCGGTCGGGCTCGGAAGGGCGTCCGGTGCGCAGCGCGCCGGACGCCCTTTTCGCGCATAAAGTGATGGTCGCCGGATACGTCCCCGACTACACCCTGTAAAATATTGACAGCGTCAAGCAAGTCCACAGGGGTGAGCCGGGAAGTCTGGTCGGCAACTGCATTCGTCATGCCGTCGACCAACCGGAGGTTCCCTTCCGTGGCCACGCCCCGCCCGACCGACCCCCATCGGCGCAAGTTCCTCGGCCGGCTCTCTCTGCCCGAGCGCCGCTTCGTGGGCGATGCCCTGCGCACCGAGACCGTCGGCGGTGTGCTGCTGCTCGTGGCCGCTGTCGCCGCCCTGATCTGGGCGAACACACCCGCTCTGACGGACAGCTACGACACCGTCCGCGACTTCCACATCGGCCCCGAAGCCCTCGGCCTGAACCTGTCGATGCAGCACTGGGCGGCCGACGGTCTGCTCGCCATCTTCTTCTTCGTCGCCGGCATCGAGCTCAAGCGCGAGCTGGTCGCGGGCGATCTGCGCGACCCCAAGGCCGCCGCCCTCCCGGTCATCGCCGCCGTCTGCGGCATGGCCGTACCGGCCGGGGTCTACGCCCTCGTCAACGTGCTCGGTGACGGATCGCAGGCCGGATGGGCGGTCCCGACCGCCACCGACATCGCCTTCGCGCTCGCCGTCCTCGCGGTCATCGGCACCTCGCTGCCGTCCGCCCTGCGCGCCTTCCTGCTGACCCTCGCCGTCGTCGACGACCTCTTCGCGATCATCATCATCGCGGTGTTCTTCACCAGCGACATCGACTTCCTGGCCCTCGGCGGCGCGGCCGCCGGCCTGGTCCTCTTCTGGTTCCTGCTGCGCCGGGGCGTCCGCGGCTGGTACGTCTACGTCCCACTCGCCCTGGCCGTCTGGGGCCTGATGTACAACAGCGGGGTCCACTCCACCATCGCCGGTGTCGCCATGGGCCTGATGCTCCGCTGCCACCGCGAGGACGGCGAGGAGCACTCCCCCGGCGAGCGCATCGAGCACCTCGTACGGCCCCTCTCGGCCGGTCTCGCCGTGCCGCTCTTCGCCCTCTTCTCGGCCGGGGTCTCGCTCTCCGACGAAGCCATCGGCCAGGTCTTCACCCGGCCGGAGACCCTCGGTGTCGTCCTCGGCCTGGTCGTCGGCAAGACGGTCGGCATCTTCGGCGGCACCTGGCTGGCCGCGCGCTTCACCAAGGCCGAGCTCAACGAGGACCTCGCCTGGCCGGACGTCTTCGCCGTCGCCTCGCTGGCCGGCATCGGATTCACCGTCTCGCTGCTGATCGGCGAACTCGCCTTCACCGACGACCCGATCCTCATGGACGAGATCAAGGCCGCCGTCCTGATCGGCTCCCTCATCGCCGCGATCGTCGCCTGCGTCCTGCTCAAGCTCCGCGACCGCAAGTACAGGGCCCTGACCGAGGCCGAGGAGCGCGACGAGGACCTCGACGGCATCCCGGACATCTACGAGGAGCACAACCCGGCGTACCACCTGCGGATGGCGAAGATCTACGACGAGAAGGCCGCGGAACACCGGCGCAAGGCCGAAGCAGCGGCCGGGTCCAGCATCGAGGGCGACCGTCCGGCATGATCTGACTGGGACTGCCGGCGGAGGACAGCCGCCGGCAGCAGACGACAGAAGGAGAGAGCGATGAGCGTAGTGGACCAAGGGGTGCAAGGAGCCGAGCGCACGCTCGGCCAGCTGGTCGCCTCGGCCACCGCCGAGATGTCCGCCCTGGTGCACGACGAGATCGCCCTCGCCAAGGTGGAGATCAAGCAGGACGTCAAGCGCGCGGGCATCGGCAGCGGCGCCGCGATCGTCGCGGGTGTGCTCGTGCTCTTCTCCCTCCCCGTACTGAGTTTCGCCGCGGCCTACGGGATCCATAACCTCGGGCTCGGGCTCGCCTGGTCCTTCCTCATCGTCGGCGGCGCGTTCTGGCTGCTCGCGGGCCTGGTCGGGCTGCTCGCCGTCGTGAAGTTCAAGAAGGTCAAGCCGCCGGTGAAGACCATCGATTCGGTCAAGCAGACCGCCGCGCTCGTCGGGACCGTCAAGCCCCACCCGCGGCCGTTGAGTGACAAGGCCGTGGGTGTGGCACGCTCGTCCTCATGACAGCGCCCTCGCCGGACCCCGGCAATCCCCCCACTGCTGCCACGGCGGTGCGGCTCGACCTCCCCGGCGGACGAGCGGTGACACACCGGGACGTCGCCGCCAACGGCGCCCGATTCCACGTCGCCGAGCTCGGTGACGGTCCACTTGTGCTGCTCCTGCACGGCTTCCCGCAGTTCTGGTGGACCTGGCGGAACCAGATGGTGGCACTCGCCGACGCGGGCTACCGGGCGGTCGCGATGGACCTGCGCGGCGTGGGCGGCAGCGACCGCACCCCGCGCGGCTACGACCCCGCCAATCTGGCGCTCGACATCACCGGAGTCGTACGGTCCCTCGGCGAGCCCGACGCCGCGCTCGTGGGGCACGACCTGGGCGGCTACCTCGCCTGGACGGCGGCCGTGATGCGGCCCAAGCTGGTGCGCCGGCTCGTCGTCTCGTCCATGCCGCACCCGCGCCGGTGGCGCTCGGCGATGCTGTCGGACTTCGGTCAGACCCGGGCGAGTTCGCACATCTGGGGCTTCCAGCGGCCGTTCGTCCCCGAGCGGCAGCTCGTCGCCGACGACGGGGCCCTCGTCGGGCAACTGATCAGGGACTGGTCCGGGCCGCGGCTCCAGGAGGACATGACCGACGAGGACATCGCCGTGTACCGGCGCGCGATGTGCATCCCGTCCACCGCCCACTGCTCGATCGAGCCGTACCGGTGGATGATGCGGTCCATGGCACGGCCCGACGGGCTCCAGTTCAACCGGCGGATGAAGCGGCCGGTACGGGTGCCGACCCTGCACCTGCACGGCTCGCTCGACCCGGTGATGCGCACGCGGAGCGCGGCCGGCTCCGGCCAGTACGTCGAAGCCCCGTACCGGTGGCGGCTGTTCGACGGTCTCGGGCACTTCCCGCACGAGGAGGACCCGGTGGCCTTCTCGACCGAACTCGTGAACTGGCTCAAGGACCCCGAGCCGGACCGCTGATCGGTATGACAAGCATTCAATTGCCTGGCGCATAGGCCAATTGGCCGCCTCGGACGGGGTTACCGACCTTGGGGCACGGGCACAGCTCGGAGTATGGGCTGGACGCACGACTACGGTGACACCGCACACGAACGCCGCTCGGCTGCGACGCCGGGCACCTACGAGAGGGCCGGCCGTCACGGCCATGACCTCCGACTCGGGATTCCGCGCATCCTGCGCCGCCGCGCCCTCTGGGTCTCGGCGCGCCTGCGCCATCAGCGTACGTAGGACCGGCGGGCGCACAGGCCGGCGGACGTAGGGCCCTCAAACGCAGAGACCGACGGGCGCAGAGACCGACGGGCCCCGTGCCCTCGGCGTTCGGGGCCCCGTACCCGGGGATCAGCTTGTCAGAGGGCGCAGCCCTGGCTGTCGACCCGCTGCTCGGCGATCCGGCCGATCCGGATGTCGTCGCGGATCTCGTCCGCCGTGAGGGCGTAGCCGGTGTTCGGGTCGTCGAGGGACTTCGCGAACACGACCCCGTACACCTTGCCGTCGGCCGTCAGCAGCGGGCCGCCGGAGTTGCCCTGGCGGACGGTCGCGTAGAGCGAGTAGACGTCCCGTCGGACGGTGCCCCGGTGGTAGATGTCCGGGCCGTTGGCGTTGATCCGGCCGCGGACGCGGGCGGAGCGGACGTCGTACGCGCCGTTCTCCGGGAAGCCGGCGACGATCGCGTCGCTGCCGCTCGCCGCGTCCCGGTCGGTGAACTCCAGCGCCGGGGCCTTCAGCTTGGGCACGTCCAGGACGGCGATGTCGCGCTCCCAGTCGTAGAGCACGACCTTGCCGTCGTACAGCTTGCCCTCGCCGCCGATCTGCACGGTCGGCTCGCCGACTCCGCCGACGACATGCGCGTTGGTCATCACCTTGCCGGGCGCGAAGACGAAGCCCGTGCCCTCCAGCACCTTGCTGCAACTGGGGGCGGTGCCGACGACCTTCACGATCGAACGCTTGGCCTGCTCGCTGACCGGGCTGCTGGCGAGCGCCGGATCGGGCGCCTTCACCTCGGTGATCGGCTCGTTGGAGAAGGGGCTGAACACCTGCGGGAAGCCGTTTTGCGCCAGGGTGGCGCTGAAGTCCGAGAACCAGGTGTTCGCCTGGGCGGGCAGCACCCGCGACACGCCCAGGAGCACCTTGGAATTACGGACTTCCTTGCCCAGCGTGGGAAGTGACGTACCGGCGAGCGCGGACCCGATCAGCCAGGCCACCAGCAGCATCGCGACGACGTTGACCAGGGCCCCGCCGGTCGCGTCCAGCGCGCGCGCCGGTGACCAGGTGATCTGGCGCCGGAGCCGGCTCCCGAGGTGAGTGGTCAGGGCCTGGCCGATCGACGCGCAGACGATGATCACGACGACGGCGATGACGACGACCGTGGTGGACACCCGGGTGCCGTTGTCCGTCACCCGGTCCCAGACCAGCGGGAGCAGGG
Organism: Streptomyces sp. NPDC048269; assembly: GCF_040652395.1. Classification (NCBI taxonomy): domain Bacteria; kingdom Bacillati; phylum Actinomycetota; class Actinomycetes; order Kitasatosporales; family Streptomycetaceae; genus Streptomyces; species Streptomyces sp. NPDC048269. The sequence goes on along the minus strand of NZ_JBEZLW010000009.1, from coordinate 88,851 downwards.
ACACGGCGACGAGACCACCGCCGAGGAAGCCGATCACCGACAGGATGCCGACGACGAACCCCTGGCGGTAGCCGACGATCGCGAACCATACGGCGGCGAGCAGCAACAGGATGTCCAGCACGTTCACATGGGCCACCGTCTCACGCGCGCCAGTCGAGCGGGACCTGACGTGAGCGGTCCCACGGTCGCTCCCAGCCCGCGAAGTGCAGGATCCGGTCGATCACTCCGGCCGTGAAACCCCAGACCAGAGCCGATTCGACGGTGAAACCCGGGCCCAGGTGGCCGCTGGGATGGACGGTCATGACCCGGTGTTCGGGGTTCGTGAGATCGGCCACCGGGACCGTGAAGACGCGGGCCGTCTCGGCCGGGTCCACGGCGCCGACCGGGCTGGGGGCGCGCCACCAGCCGAGGACCGGGGTCACGACGAACTCGCTGACCGGGATGTAGAGGCGGGGCAGCACCCCGAAGAGCTGGACACCGGACGGATCGAGTCCGGTCTCCTCCTCGGCCTCGCGCAGCGCGGCGCGCAGCGGGCCGGTGGTGTGCGGATCGCCGTCCTCCGGGTCCAGGGCGCCCCCTGGGAAGGACGGCTGGCCCGCGTGCGAGCGGAGGGTGCCTGCGCGCTCCATGAGCAGCAGCTCGGGCCCGCGGGGGCCTTCGCCGAACAGGACGAGCACGGCGGACTGCCGGCCCCGGCCGTCCTCGGGCGGCAGGAACCGGCTCAGCTGGGTCGGGCGCACCGTGCGCACGGCCTCGACGACGGGGTCGAGCCAGCCGGGCAGGCCGTGCGTGCTGACCTCGACCGCCCCGACGCTTTCGCGGGCCTCCCGGGCCTCACGGGCCTCGCGGGCTCCCGCCGTCGTCTCGTCCCGTGTACCGCGCGTCATAGGCACCCCTGTCCGCGTTCTTCAGTCAACACCGTCTCCCACACCGCCAAACGCGGCCCGGGTACTGATTCGTTCCTGTCACGGCCCGTCAGGGCGCCGGGGTGCCCAGTGGCGGGGCCGGTAGGCCCGGGTAGTCCGGGGGCGGGCTCAGCCGCTGGCCCGGCTGGCCGCCCTTCTCGTACTTGAGCAGCTTGCGCGCCTTCTCCGGGTCGGTCTCGCCCTCCCCGTACGCGGGGCAGAGCGGGGCGATCGGGCAGGCGCCGCAGGCGGGCCGGCGGGCGTGGCAGATCCGGCGGCCGTGGAAGACGACGCGGTGCGAGAGCATCGTCCACTCGCTCTTCGGGAAGATCGCGCAGACCTCCGCCTCGACCTTCTCCGGATCCTCCTGCTCGGTCCACTTCCAGCGGCGCACCAGCCGGCCGAAGTGGGTGTCCACGGTGATCCCCGGGACCCCGAACGCGTTGCCGAGAACCACGTTCGCGGTCTTGCGGCCCACTCCGGGCAGGGTCACCAGGTCCTCTATCCGCCCCGGCACCTCCCCGTCGAACTTGTCCCGCAGGGCCTGTGAGATGCCGAGCAGGGACCTGGACTTCGCGCGGAAGAACCCGGTCGGCCTGATCAGCTCCTCCAGGTGCTCGGGAGCGGCCGCCGCCATGTCCTCGGGGGTGGGGTAGGCGGCGAAGAGGGCCGGGGTCGTCTGGTTCACGCGCAGGTCGGTGGTCTGTGCGGACAGCACCGTCGCGACGAGCAGCTCGAAGGGATTGCGGAAGTCGAGCTCCGGATGGGCGTACGGATAGACCTCGGCCAGTTCGCGATTGATGCGGCGGGCCCGGCGCACCATGGCCAGACGGGATTCGGGCTTGGCCGCGGACGGTTTCTTGGCCGAACCTTTGCCCTGAGGGGCGGGCAGGGCCTGCGAAGATGCCTCCTCAGAGACTTGTTCGCCCACGGCTGAATTTTGGGCGGCGGTCACTCCCGCAGACCCCTTGGCCTGTGCTCTCACCGGCTTCTTGGACACCCGGCCAGCCTAAGGCCGACCGCTGACACCCGCCCGGACCTCAGGTAACACCACCCCGATTGGCCTCCCACCGCACAGCACACCCGTACGTCCGGCATCCTTGGTAGTGATTGATCGCACTGTTTGAGCCGTCCGGCAAAATGGGAGACCGGTCCCCTGAGCTGGTCGACATAGGAGAGAGACTCGTGGACGACGTTCTGCGGCGCGCCCCGCTCTTCGCGGCGCTCGATGACGAGCAGGCCGCGGAGCTCCGCGCCTCCATGGGCGAGGTGACCCTCGCACGCGGTGACGCCCTGTTCCACGAGGGCGATCCCGGCGACCGGCTGTATGTCGTGACCGAGGGCAAGGTGAAGCTCCACCGCACCTCCCCCGACGGCCGCGAGAACATGCTGGCCGTCCTCGGCCCCGGCGAGCTGATCGGCGAGCTGTCGCTGTTCGACCCGGGCCCGCGCACCGCCACCGCCACCGCGCTGACCGAGGTCAAGCTGCTCGGCCTGGGCCACGGCGACCTGCAGCCCTGGCTGAACGCCCGGCCCGAGGTCGCGACCGCGCTGCTGCGCGCCGTCGCGCGGCGCCTGCGCAAGACCAACGACCAGATGTCCGACCTGGTCTTCTCCGACGTTCCCGGCCGTGTGGCGCGGGCGCTCCTCGACCTGTCGCGCCGGTTCGGCGTGCAGTCGGAGGAGGGCATCCACGTGGTGCACGACCTCACGCAGGAGGAGCTCGCGCAGCTCGTCGGCGCCTCTCGCGAGACCGTGAACAAGGCGCTGGCCGACTTCGCCGGGCGCGGGTGGCTCCGTCTGGAGGCGCGTGCGGTGATCCTGCTGGATGTGGAGCGCCTCGCGAAGCGGTCGCGCTGACGCCGGTATCAGCCGTTGAGGGGTCCTGCCCGGGTGGGCGGGGCCCCTTTCGCGTCTCCGGGTGCGGCTCCGTCGCCGGGGTTCCGCCCCGGCCCCCGCGCCCCGCACTCCCCCGGACCGCCCCGTCCGGGGAGACCCACGGGCGGGGGCGGCCGATGCACAGTGGAGCTATGGAACACAGAGGTCTCGACGCGTACGGGTACTTCGATCGGGAGGGGTCGCTCGGCCAGGTGCAGGACGGGTTCAGGGGGGTCGTGGCCGCGGCGCGGGAACGGATCGCCGAGGCGTATGGGCGGCGGCTGCACAGCGCGTACCTGTACGGGTCCGTGCCGCGCGGGACGGCCCGGCCCGGGCGGTCCGACCTCGACCTGCTGATCGCCCTGCACCACGAGCCCGCCGATGAGGACCGGGACATCGCCGAGGTGCTGGCGCGCGGGCTCGACGAGGACTTCGAGGAGATCGACGGCGTCGGCCTCCTGCTGTACGGCAAGGACACCCTGCTGAGCGAGCAGGAACGATTCGACCTGGGCTGGTTCCTCGCCTGTCTGTGCACCCCGCTGCTCGGCGCCGACCTGGCCGAGCACCTGCCCCGCTACCGCCCGGACAGCCTCCTCGCCCGGGAGACCAACGGTGACCTGGCCGACGTACTGCCCACCTGGCGGGCCAAGGCGCAGGCGGCGTCGGCCCCGGACGAGTACCGGAAGCTCAGCCGGGACTTCGCGCGGCGCCTGGTCCGCACCGGATTCACCCTGGTCATGCCGCGGTGGGGCGGCTGGACCAGCGATCTCGCCGAGTCCGCGGAGGTCTTCGGCACGTACTACCCGGAGCGCGCCGCACAGATGCGGGCCGCGGCCGCCGCGGCGCTCGACCCGGTCGCGGACCCGGCCGTGCTGCGCGGCTACATCGAGGACCTGGGGCCGTGGCTCGCGGACGAGTACACGGCCCGCCACGGCACGAAGACGCGGCGTACGCGGCGCTAGCCGTCGCTCAGGACTTCCGGGCGACCTCGAGGGCTTCGACGGCGAGCTTGGCCTCCGCCAGGCCCGCGCCGGTGATCTGGCGGTAGGCCTTGATCGCCGAAATCTTGCGGTCGGCCGCGAGCAGGTCGCGCACCTCGTCCATCCCGGCCGGCTCCGGCTCCTCTATGCCGAAGTGGTCCAGCACGAGGGCCAGGCGGCGCTCGGTCCGGTCCGCCTTGAGCTGCAGGCTCTGCACGCGGAGCGTCACCGTCGAGGTGATCCAGCCGGCTGTGGCAACCAGCATGACCAGCAGGAACACGGTGTTCATTCAGGGCCTCCAGGGATCAGTCCGTGATCTTGAAGGTACTCCAGCTGCGCCCGGACGGACCACTCCGCGGCGGGCCACAGGGAGCGGTCCACGTCCGCGTAGACGTGGGCGACGACGGCCGCGGGGGTGGTGAAGCCGTCCTCGACGGCGGTCTCGACCTGGGCGAGGCGGTGCGCGCGGTGGGCCAGGTAGTACTCGACAACGCCCTGGGCGTCCTCCAGGACCGGCCCGTGCCCGGGCAGGACGGTGTGCACGCCGTCGTCGACCGCGAGCGAGCGCAGCCGGCGCAGCGAGTCCAGGTAGTCGCCCAGGCGGCCGTCGGGGTGCGCGACGACGGTGGTGCCGCGGCCGAGGATGGTGTCGCCGGTCAGGACGGCCTGGTCGGCCGGCAGGTGGAAGCAGAGCGAGTCACTGGTGTGGCCCGGGGTCGGGACCACGCGCAGCTCCAGCCCGCCCGTCCGGATCACGTCCCCGGCGGCCAGTCCCTCGTCGCCCAGGCGCAGGGCGGGGTCCAGGGCGCGGACCTTGCTGCCGGTGAGCTCGGCGAACCGGCCGGCGCCCTCGGCGTGGTCGGGGTGGCCGTGGGTGAGCAGGGTCAGGGCGATCCGCTTGCCGGCCCGCTCGGCGGTGTCGATGACGGCGCGCAGGTGCCCCTCGTCCAGCGGGCCTGGGTCGATGACGACGGCCAGGGCGGACCCGGGCTCGGACAGCAGCCAGGTGTTGGTGCCGTCCAGGGTCATCGCGGACGCGTTGGGGGCCAGGATGTTGACCGCGCGGGCGGTGGCGGGCCCGGAGGTGACGACCCCGCGGGGCTGGCCGGGCAGTGCGGCGGCGTCGGTCATGCGGTGCCTCCGGGGCGCACTCGCTTCGTGAACTCGTCGTGGCCCGGCCAGCTGAGCACCAGCTCGCCGTCCTCCAGCGTGGCCCGGGCCAGTACGGGGGTCAGGTCCTGCGCACCGGCCGCGGCGAGTGCGTCGGCGGCGCTCCCGTACGGCTCCAGCGAGCGCAAGGTGGAGATGGTGGGCGGCATCATCAGCAGCTCCCCCTTGTCGTACCCGGCGGCGGCGTCGGCGGGGCGGATCCAGACGGTCCGGTCGGCCTCGGTGGAGGCGTTGCGGGTGCGCTGCCCCTCGGGGAGCGCGGCGACGAAGAACCAGGTGTCGTAGCGGCGCGGCTCGAACTCCGGGGTGATCCAGCGCGCCCACGCCCCCAGCAGGTCGGAGCGCAGCCGCAGGCCGCGGCGGTCCAGGAACTCCGCGAAGGACAGCTCCCGCGCCACGAGGGCCAGCCGGTCGGCCTCCCAGTCGTCGCCGGTGGTGTCGCCGACGACGGTGTCCGGCGTCTGCCCGGCGAGCAGTACGCCCGCCTCCTCGAAGGTCTCCCGGACGGCGCCGCAGACGATGGCCTGGGCGGTACGGGTGTCCGTGCCGAGGCGGTGGGCCCAGTCGTCCCGGCTGGGTCCGGCCCAGCCCACCTGGTGCTCCTCGTCCCGGGGGTCGACCCCGCCGCCGGGGTAGGCGTACGCGCCTCCGGCGAAGGCCATCGAGGCGCGGCGGCGCAGCATGTGCACGGCGGGTCCCGCGGGGGTGTCGCGCAGCAGCATCACGGTGGCGGCGCGGCGGGGGTCCACCGGAGTGAGCGAGCCTTCGGCGAGCGCACGGATGCGGGCGGGCCACTCCGGCGGGTACCACTGGCCTCCGGCAGGGGGCTGGGGCTGGGGCTGCTGCTGACCATTCGGCATGGCCGGATGCTACGGCCATCCGGGCCGATGTTCGAGGGCACCCGGGAGCGACTAGGCCTCCGGCCGCCGGAGCCGCGGCGGAGCGGGGCCTTGGGCGGGGCTGCGCACGGCCTCCTGGGGCTCCGCCCCGGACCCCGCGCCTTCAAATGCCGGCGGGGCTGGATTCGGCTGATGCCGTCCGCCTGGCAGGCGTGGAACGGGGCGCTCCGCGCCTCTTCGCGCTGGCGGGCTTGGATTGCCCGCAGGACAATTTCAGCCCGCCGGCGTTTGAGGCGCTGGAGGTCCCCCCGGACGCAGGCCGCGCGAGCGGCGCGTCAGGAAAGGTCAGGCTCCGGCGACCAGTTCGACCTGGATTTCGACCTCGACCGGGGCGTCCAGCGGGAGGACCGCCACACCGACCGCGCTGCGGGCGTGGACGCCCTTGTCTCCGAGGACGGCGCCAAGGAGCTCGCTCGCACCGTTCAGCACGCCCGGCTGGGCCGTGAAGTCGGGGGCCGAGGCGACGAAGCCGACGACCTTCACGACACGCGCGATCTTGTCGAGGTCACCGACGAGCGACTTGACCGCGGCCAGGGCGTTCAGCGCGCACGTGGCGGCCAGTTCCTTGGCCTGCTCCGGCGAGACCTCGGCGCCGACCTTGCCGGTGACCGGCAGGTTGCCCTTGACCATCGGGAGCTGGCCGGCGGTGTACACGTACACGCCCGACCGCACGGCCGGCTGGTACGTGGCCAGCGGCGGGACGACCTCGGGCAGGGTCAGGCCGAGCTCGGCCAGCTTCGCGTCGACAACGCCGCTCATGCCTTCTCCCGCTTGAGGTAGGCCACGAGCTGCTCAGGGTTGTTCGGCCCGGGCACGACCTGGACGAGCTCCCAGCCGTCCTCGCCCCAGGTGTCCAGGATCTGCTTGGTGGCGTGGACCAGCAGCGGGACCGTCGCGTATTCGAACTTCTTGGTCATGGGAGCGAGGGTAGTGCCTGTCCTACGGGGCTCATGCGCGCCCCGGGATCCGAGTCGTTAGGCTCGGACGCTGTGAGCAGGCTCCAGGTGGTCAGCGGCAAGGGCGGCACCGGCAAGACCACGGTCGCCGCGGCACTCGCGCTTGCCCTCGCACGCGAGGGCAAGCGGACTCTTCTGGTGGAGGTCGAGGGCAGGCAGGGGCTCGCCCAGCTCTTCGGCGCCGAGGCGCTCCCGTACGAGGAACGCAAGATCGCCGTCGCGCCCGGCGGGGGCGGCGAGGCCGGGGGCGAGGTCTTCGCGCTCGCCATCGACGCCGAACGGGCGCTGCTGGACTACCTCCAGATGTTCTACAAGCTCGGCTCGGCGGGCCGCGCGCTCAAGAAGCTCGGCGCCATCGACTTCGCCACGACCATCGCCCCCGGGCTGCGCGACGTGCTGCTGACCGGCAAGGCGTGCGAGGCGGTGCGGCGCAAGGACAAGACCGGCCGGTTCGTCTACGACCACGTGATCATGGACGCGCCGCCGACCGGGCGGATCACCCGGTTCCTGAACGTCAACGACGAGGTGGCGGGCCTGGCCCGGTTCGGGCCGATCCACAACCAGGCGCAGGCCGTCATGAAGGTGCTCAAGTCCCCCGAGACGGCCGTGCACCTGGTCACCCTCCTGGAGGAGATGCCCGTCCAGGAGACCGCGGACGGCATCGCCGAGCTGCAGGAGGCCGGGCTTCCGGTCGGCCGGGTCGTGGTGAACATGGTGCGCCCGCACCATCTGGACGAGGACACCCTGCGTGCCGCGGCCGGCGAGCACCGGGCCGAGGTGGCCAAGGCGCTGTCCCGGGCGGGCCTGGGCGGCGCGCGCCGCGGCGCGGCGGCCGAGCGGCTGGTGGACCCGCTGCTCGCACAGGCCGCCGAGCACGCGGGCCGGGTGGAGCTGGAGCGCGCGCAGCGCACCGTACTCGCGGAGCTGCGCGTGCCGACGTACGAACTCCCCCTGCTCGGCGCGGGGATGGATCTGGCCGGGTTGTACGAGCTGGCCAAGGACCTGCGGAAGCAGTCGGTGGCCGAATGAGCGAGGGGGTGGACACCGTGGGACTGGACACTCCGCCGCGGCTGGCGGTCGACCGGCTGCTGGACGACCCGGAGACCCGGATCGTCGTGTGCTGCGGGGCGGGCGGGGTCGGCAAGACCACCACGGCCGCAGCGCTGGGGGTACGGGCGGCCGAGCGGGGGCGCAAGGCGGTCGTGCTCACCATCGACCCGGCGCGGCGGCTCGCGCAGTCGATGGGGATCGACTCGCTGGACAACACCCCGCGGAGGGTGGCGACCGTGGGGGCGGGCAACGGCGAACTGCACGCCATGATGCTGGACATGAAGCGGACCTTCGACGAGATCGTCGAGGCGCACGCGGACGGCGAGCGGGCCCGGGCCATCCTCGCCAACCCCTTCTACCAGTCGCTGTCGGCCGGCTTCGCGGGCACGCAGGAGTACATGGCGATGGAGAAGCTGGGGCAGCTGCGGGCCCGGGACGACTGGGACCTGATCATCGTGGACACCCCGCCGAGCCGGTCCGCGCTGGACTTCCTGGACGCGCCGAAGCGGCTCGGGTCCTTCCTGGACGGGAAGTTCATCCGGGTGCTGATGGCTCCGGCGAAGGTGGGCGGCCGGGCGGGCATGAAGTTCCTCAACGTCGGCATGTCGATGATGACCGGCACGCTCAGCAAGCTGATGGGCGCCTCGCTGCTGAAGGACGTGCAGACCTTCGTGGCCGCGATGGACACCATGTTCGGCGGCTTCCGCACGCGCGCGGACGCCACTTTCCGGCTCCTCCAGGCTCCCGGTACGGCCTTCCTCGTGGTCGCGGCGCCCGAGCCGGACGCCCTGCGCGAGGCGGCGTACTTCGTGGAGCGGCTGGCCGCGGAGAGCATGCCGCTGGCCGGTCTGGTGCTGAACCGGGTGCACGGCAGCGGCGCCGACCAGCTGTCCGCCGCACGGGCGTTGGCCGCCGCAGAGAATCTTGAGGAAGGCGGCATTGTCGATCAGGAGTCCGGGAAAGCTGGACTTCGTGACGCCGCCGACGACGGCTCCCCCGACGTGGACGAGATCACGGCAGGACTGCTGCGCCTGCATGCCGAACGGATGCAGGTGATCGCGCGTGAGCAGCGCACACGCGATCGCTTCACCTCACTGCACCCCGAGGTGGCGGTGGCCGAAGTGGCCGCCCTGCCCGGCGATGTGCACGACCTCGCCGGGCTGCGGGCCATCGGAGAGCGACTCGCGGCCGGGGTTCCGGCCGGAGCGTAGGCGTTCTGTCCGTACGTGCGGGTCCGGGTGATCTACCCGGCCGCCGCGTACGTCTCGTACGGAACGTCGATCTCCTCGTCGGCATCCATGGTCAGGATGCCTGTGCTGCGCTCGTACTCCGTGCGGGCGGTTTCGAGCAGCCGTCGCCACGAGGTGACGGTGGGACGCCGGCGCAGCAGCGCACGTCGTTCCCGCTCGGTCATTCCGCCCCACACGCCGAACTCGACGCGATTGTCGAGCGCGTCGGCCAGGCACTCGGTCCGCACCGGACATCCGGTGCACACCGCCTTGGCCCTGTTCTGTGCCGCTCCTTGAACGAACAGTTCATCCGGATCGGTAGTGCGGCAGGCTGCCTGCGCACTCCAGTCGGTAACCCAGCCCATCCCGGCGCCGTCCTCTCCCGAATCGAGGCTCCCCCACGGCGGCAGCGGCATATTCACCGCTGCCAGTTGAGGACGTTACGGAAGGTAGGCACAGCGCAACACCCCCGACGGGCCCAATCTTGAATGGTCCGAACGGACTATGGGTAAGCGGCAGATCACCCGACGGAGTGATCGGACGACATGCCCGGCCATTCCGGCGATTCGGGTGAAATCACCGAGTCGCCAGTTGAGTGCACCTCACACGGAAGGCGGGATTCGGACATGAGTCCACCCCATTCGGGAAGGGTGAAAATCAAGCCGAGGGGTTGATGTCGCACCGCACTGCTGTGACAGTTGGGGACAGCTTAGGCCAAGGCATTCGCGCGCGTCCGGGGAATGAGAACGTAGGCTGCCCTCCATGGGAAAGAAGCGCTCGGGCGGCGGGCTCACGGGGAGCCAGCAGGCCGCCAAGTTCCTCGGGGTGTCCGTTCTCTCCGGAATCGTGCTGGCCGGCATGGCGATTCCGGCGGCAGGCGCCCTGGGGCTCGCGGCCAAGGGCACGGTCGAGGGATTCGACGAGATCCCGGCCAATCTCAAGACGCCGCCCCTGAGTCAGCGGACCACGATTCTGGACGCCGAGGGTGGCTTGATCGCCACTGTCTATTCGCGCGACCGGCAGGTAGTCCCGCTCACGGCGATCTCCCCGTACATGCAGAAGGCAATCGTCGCCATCGAGGACTCGCGTTTCTACGAGCACGGCGCGGTCGACCTGAAGGGCATCCTGCGCGCGGTCAACCGCAACGCACAGGAAGGCGGCGCCGCCCAGGGCGCCTCCACCCTCACCCAGCAGTACGTGAAGAACGTGTTCGTCGAAGAAGCCGGCGACGACGAGACCAAGGTGCGCGAGGCCCAGGAGAAGAGCCTCGGCCGCAAGATCCGCGAGCTGAAGTACGCGATCCAGGTCGAGGAGGAACTCGGGAAGAAGAAGATCCTCGAGAACTACCTCAACATCACGTACTTCGGCCAGCAGGCCTACGGAATCGAATCCGCGGCCCAGCGCTACTTCAGCAAGCCGGCCAAGGACCTGACCCTGGAGGAGTCCGCGCTGCTCGCGGGCGTCGTCCAGTCGCCGAGCCGGTACGACCCCGTGAACGACGCGCAGGAGGCGATGAAGCGCCGCAACGTCGTCCTCCAGCGGATGGCCGACATCAAGGACGTCTCGCAGGCGGAGGCGGACGCGGCGAAGGCGAAGCCGGTCACGCTGAAGGTGACCCGCCCGAAGAACGGCTGCATCACCGCGGTCAAGGGCGCGGGCTTCTTCTGCGACTACGTGCGCAACACCTTCCTGACCGACGCGGTCTTCGGCAAGACGCGCGAGGAGCGGGCGAAGGTCTGGAACCAGGGCGGCCTGACGGTACGGACGACCCTGGATCCGCAGTCGCAGGACGCGGCCAACGAGTCGATCAAGGACCACGTGTACCAGGAGGACTCGATCGCGACGGCTGTGACCATGGTCCAGCCGGGCACCGGCCGGGTGCTCGCGATGGGGCAGTCCAAGCCGTACGGCTTCGGGAAGAACGAGACGCAGATCAACTTCTCCGTGGACAAGCGGATGGGCGGCTCGAACTTCGGCTTCCAGGTGGGCTCGACCTTCAAGCCGTTCATCGCGGCGGCCGCCCTGGAGCGGGGGATGCCGCCGACGAAGGTGTACCAGGCACCGAACAAGATCGACTACCCCACCCCGATCTCGAAGTGCGACGGCACGCAGTGGCTGAACCTGCCGGTCGACGGCAAGATCCAGACGGCCAAGAACGAGACCGAGGACGAGATCGGCCCGTACGCGCTGAAGACGGCGATGGAGAAGTCCATCAACACGTACTTCGTCGAGATGATCGGCGAGATCGGCCTCTGCCCGGTGACGGAGATGACGCAGAAGCTCGGCGTGGTCCCGGCCGACGGCTCGAAGCTTCCCGAGGCCCCGTCCATCGCGCTCGGTTCGGCCGAACTCTCCCCGCTGACGATGGCCAACGCGTACGCCACCTTCGCCAACCGCGGCGTCTACTGCACCCCGGTCGCCATCGAGTCGATCACCGACGCGCACGGCAAGGCGCTCGCCGTGCCGAAGAGCAAGTGCGACCGGACGATGTCGACGGATACCGCCGACACCATCAACACCCTGCTGCGCGGAGTGGTCGACTCCGGTACGGGTGAGCGGGCGGGTCTGACCGACCGCGACAGCGCGGGCAAGACCGGTACGACGGACTCCCGGTACAACGCCTGGTTCGTCGGCTACACCCCGAACATCTCCGGCGCGGTGTGGGTCGGCTCCGGCGGCGCGAAGAAGATCACGATGGAGGACATCGTGATCGGCGGCAAGCCCTACGAGAAGGTCTTCGGCGGCGGGCTGCCGGGCCCGATCTGGAAGGACGCGATCACGGGCGCGCTGTCCGGGCGTGATGCTCCTGCCTTCACCACGGTCAGCATCCCGGAACCGATGCTTCCGTCCGGCGGCCCCCGCGGCAACAAGCCGCCCACGACCCCGACGAACCCGAACAAACCCGGCAAGCCGGGTGGCGACAACAAGCCCGGCGGCCGCCCCGGCGGGCAGACGGCCGGCGGGGCCACGGGCGGGAACGATCCGGAGAACCCGTTCCCCGGGATCACGATCCCTCCGGGCGTGATCGGCGGACGCGACACCCAGTAGGCACTGACACGAGAGGGGCCCCAGCCGGATCCGGCTGGGGCCCCTCTCCGCACCTACGGCGCAGGCCTCAGGAAAGCTGCTGCTTGACGACGGCGGCGACGCGGCCGCCCTCGGCCAGCCCGGCCACCTTCGGGTTCACGATCTTCATCACGGCGCCCATGGCACGCGGCCCCTCGGCGCCCGCCGCCCTGGCCTCCTCGACGGCCTGCGCCACGATCTCGGTGAGCTCCTCGTCGGTGAGCTGCTTGGGCAGGTACGTGTCGAGGAACTCGCCCTCCGCGGTCTCCCGCGCGGCCTGCTCGGCACGGCCGCCCTGGGCGAAGGCCTCGGCGGCCTCGCGGCGCTTCTTCGCCTCCTTGGCGATCACCTTGAGGACTTCCTCGTCGGAGAGCACACGTGCCTCCTTGCCCGCGACCTCCTCCTTGGTGATGGCGGAGAGGGTCAGTCGCAGCGTGGACGAGTGCAGCTCGTCGCGCGCCTTGATGGCGGTCGTGAGGTCTTCCTGGAGCTTGGCCTTGAGCGTGGTCATGCACCTGAGTCTGCCAGGTGCGGGGGCGGTAGTGCCCGTTGGTTTTCCGGGTCTGCGACGATGGGGCCATGCGTGCGCGTTACGGAGTCCCCCTGAAGGCAGCTGCCGGAATCGCCGCGGTGGGGGCCGCGGGTGTGGCCTACGCCGCCGGTTTCGAGGCGCGGTCCTTCCGCCTGCGCCGCGTCACCGTGCCCGTCCTGCCCCGGGGGATGCGCCCGCTGCGCGTGCTCCAGGTCTCGGACATCCACATGGTCTGCGGGCAGCACAAGAAACGCGCCTGGCTGCAGTCGCTGGCCGGCCTGCGCCCGGACTTCGTCGTGAACACCGGGGACAACCTCTCCGACACCGAGGGGGTCCCGGAGGTGCTCGACGCCCTGGGCCCCCTGATGGACTTCCCGGGCGTCTACGTCTTCGGCTCGAACGACTACTACGGGCCGCGCCTGCGCAACCCCGGGCGCTACCTGATCGAGAAGGTCCAGGGGCGGCACGGACTGAACGGCAACAAGCCGGTCGTCGGCGCCGTGCACAACCCGTGGGAGGACCTGCGGGACGCCTTCGACGCGGCGGGCTGGCTGAACCTCACCAACACCCGGGCCCGGCTGAAGCTGGACGGCCTGGATCTCGCCTTCACCGGGCTGGACGACCCGCACATCAAGCGCGACCGCTACGAGCGGGTGGCGGGCGGCCCGGAGGCGGACGCCGACTTCTCGATGGCGGTCGTACACGCCCCGTACCTGCGCACGCTGGAGGCCTTCACGGCGGACGGCTACCCGCTGATCCTGGCGGGGCACACGCACGGCGGTCAGCTGTGCATCCCCTTCTACGGGGCGCTCGTCACCAACTGCGACCTGGACACGGACCGGGTGAAGGGCCTCTCGACGCACGAGGCGGCCGGCCACCGCGCGTACCTCCACGTCTCGGCCGGCTGCGGCACCAACCGCTTCACCCCGGTCCGCTTCGCGTGTCCGCCGGAGGCGACCCTCCTGACGCTGACACCGAAGGCGTAGGGGCTGCCCGCACCGGCCCCGCACCCTCTGCGCGAAAACCGGATTTCGTCTCCGGCCGAGGGTCCGCTAAAGTAATCGATGTCGCCAGGGCAGCAAGCGCCGCAAGGGCGACGATCGGGGTGTAGCGCAGCTTGGCAGCGCGCTTCGTTCGGGACGAAGAGGTCGTGGGTTCAAATCCCGCCACCCCGACAGAGTAAGACCAGGTCAAGGGCTTGATCCGCATCGCGGGTCAGGCCCTTCCTGCGTTCCGGGTGATCGGTCGGGAGAAATCCGGACGGGAGGAATCCGGGAGAGGCGCGTGATCGGCTTCTCGCGCTCGGCCGGCGTCGTCATCCGAGCTCGTCGTTCACCAGTTGGTTCCCCGATCCCTGGTTCCCGGTCCCGCACGATGATCGAAACGTGATGCCTCGGAATCGGGACTCTTCCCGAGGTCAAGATCTTCATCACCGTCTTCCGCTACAGCAGCGGAGTCATGGGCATCGTCGTGTCGGCCACCACACGCACCGATCGACGAGGTCCGGGGACATGACCAGTCATCAGTTGCAGTTCCTCTTCATCGACATCGCACTCGTCCTCGCCATGGCGCGGGGGCTCGGACACCTGGCGACGCGGGTCGGGCAGCCCGCGGTCATAGGGGAGATCATCGCCGGCGTACTGCTGGGCCCGACGCTGCTCGGGGGCCCGCTGAGCGAGACGCTGCTGCCGGCCGAGGTGCGTCCGGTGCTCGCCGGGATGGCCGGCCTCGGCGTCGCGCTGTTCATGTTCGCGGTCGGTCTGGAGATCGACGGCGCCGCCCTCCGGGGCAACGGCCGGGTGACCGCCGCCGCGGCCATCGGCTCGTCGGCCGTGCCGTTCCTCCTCGGCACCGGACTGGCCTTCGTCCTCATGCGCAGTCACGAGAGCACTGACCGCGCGGCGTTCGTCGTCTTCGTCGGACTGTCCGTCTCGGTCACCGCGTTCCCCGTACTGGCCCGCATCCTCACCGACCGGGGGCTGAGCCGGACCGCGGTGGGAGGGATCGCCCTGGCCACGGCGGCCGTCGTCGACGTGGTCGCCTGGGCGGCACTCGCCGGGGTCAGCGCATCCGTCGGCGCCGGGGACGGCCATTGGCTGGTCCTTCTCGTACTCCCCTACCTGCTGGTCATGCTGTTCGCGGTGCGACCCCTGCTGCGACGCTGCCTGGCGCCCGGCGGCGAAGCGAAGCCCTTCACCCCGCTCCGCTTCGCCGTCGTCCTGACGGGGGCGCTGCTGTCGGCCGCCGCCACCGAGGCCATGGGCATGCACCACATCTTCGGCGCGTTCGTCTTCGGCTTGGTCCTGCCCCGGGAGGGGACGCGGGCGCTGCGCGAGGACCTCCGCGAACGCACGGGCCATCTCACGGGACTGCTGCTGCCCGTCTACTTCGTGGTCGCCGGATTCCAGGTGGACCTGGGCGGTCTCGGCCTGCCCGGGCTCGCGGAACTCGCCCTGATCATGCTGGTGGCCGTCGGGGGCAAGTTCGGCGGCACCTACCTCGCCGCCCGCTCCCAGAAGCTCCCGCGCGCCTCCGCCGCGACCCTGGCGTCCCTGATGAACACCCGGGGGCTCACCGAGCTGGTGATCCTCGGAGTCGGTCTCGAGCTGGGCCTGCTGGACGGATCCCTGTACTCGATGATGGTCGTCATGGCCGTGGTCACCACCATGATGACCGGCCCGCTCGTGTCCCGATTCCACCCCGACGCGCCGGCGCCCGGGGACCGGGTGGCCACGCCCACGGCGTCGGTCTAGACACTGCCGGCCGGGGGCTCCTGGAGTGCGGCGAGTTCGGCGCGGGTCAGGTCGAGGAATTCGGGGCTGAGGCCCGGTTCCGTGCCGCGGTAGGCGGCCCTCGCGTCGAGGTGGTCGAGGACCTCGCCGACCGTGGCGAAGGGGCCGACCGGGCGGAGCAGCCAGAGGCGCCCGGTGGGCCGGGGCGGGAGGCCCAGGGCGGCGAGGGCCCTGTCGGTCTCTCCGTCGAGCTCGCGGAGGTCGGTCTCGGGGAGCGGGGCGCATTCCACACCGGTGATGTGGCCGTGGCCGTCCAGTGAGGTCTCCACCGCCCAGTGGGTGGAGCGGTCCGGGATCCAGGTGCGGGCCGCCGGGGGCCAGACGTACGGGAGGAACGCCCAGCGCAGCTCCTCGGGCGCGGGCTCCCAGCCGAGTGCCTCCAGCTCCCGGATCTCGGGCAGCCGGTCCGGCTCCAGTTCGCTGCGGCCGGTGCGGCGCAGTGCGAGCGGGTGCGGTGTTCCGTCCTCGTCCCACGACATCTCGTCCCACGACATGCGGGCACGCTATCCGACGCGGTGGCGGATGGGGTGACCAGCGGGGTGGCGCCCCCTCCGTATGTGGACGATGTCCACTTCCCGCCCTTAGGCTGCGACCTGCAAGTAGACGCTGTCCACATGTGAGAGAAGAAGCGAATGCCCTCCACGACACCGGACTCCGATCCACCGGCGAAGCGCGCCACGTACCGGCACGGCAACCTCCGCAACGCCCTCCTCGACGCGGCGCTGGAGCTGGCCCGCGAGGGCGGCCCCGACGCCGTCTCGCTGCGCGAGGTCACCCGGCGCGCCGGGGTCTCGCCCAACGCCGCGTACCGGCACTTCGCCGACCGGGCGGCCCTGGTGCACGGGGTCTCGCAGGCGGCCATGGCCCGGGTGGCGCTCACGATGGAGGACGAGATCGCGCGGGCGACCGCCGCCGCGGGCCCGGCCGACGCGGCGACGGCCGACGCGGGCACCGCCGACGACGCGGCCGTCGCCCGCGCGCGCTTCCGCGCCGTCGGGACGGGGTACATCCGCTTCGCCGTGACCGAGCCTGGGCTCTTCCGCACCGCGTTCCACGTCCCGGCCGACATGACCTACGCCACGGACACCACCGCCGCCGGCGCGGGCGGGCTGACCCCCTTCGAACTGCTGGGTGCCGCCCTGGACGACCTCGTGGAGACGGGCCTGCTGCCCGCCGCACGCCGCCCGGGCGCCGAGTTCCTCGCCTGGTCGGCGGTGCACGGACTGGCGGTGCTGATGATCGACGGCCCCCTCCGCGGCATCACCGCAGCCCAGGCCCACGACGCCGGCCAGGACCTGATCGGCATGATCGAGCGCGGCCTGTGACAGCCGCCGCTCAGCCCTGCCGGCCGAACCGCTCCAGCGGGTTCGCCGCGATTCGGGTGGCCGCGCCCCCCGCGACGTAGGCGGCCGCCGCACAGTCGGGCTTGCGCTCGGCCTGGTCCTCGACCAGCGCGAGGAAGGAGGCGCCGAAGTCGCCCCGCGGATACGCGGCGAGGAGGCCGGCCGTGAACGACGGGGCGAACTCGGATACGCGCAGGCCCGATACGTCGGCGCTCGTACCGACTTGGAGGAGGTGGCTCTCCACGTCCTCGGCCGCGCTCACGTCGTCCCGCATGTGCAGGACGATCACCTCCGCGGCGCGGGCCCGGCGGGCCGCAGGCCAGCCCAGGCCCGCCGTCAGGACGCGCGCGACATGGCCGCCGGCCTCCTCGAAGGGAAGGGTGTGGCTGTCGAACGGCGCGGTCAGGCCCAGGTCGTGGACCAGGGCCGACACGTAGAGGAGTTCCGCGTCGTACGCCAGGCCGTGCGCCTCCGCGTACTGCGCGCCGAAGGCGTACGAGCGGACCGAGTGGTTGAGGAGGTCCGCGTCCGCGTACTCCGAAGCGATCTCCAGGGCGGCCCGGGCTGAAGGGGTGTCAAGCGACCATGTCATGGGGCGTCAGCGTAGGCTCCTGCCGAAGTCGACCTCCGACCGGGGCTCGCCCGGCCAGTACAGGAGGGCCGGGGCGGGCGGGGTCTCGGCGAGGACGGTGCCGCGCGAGACGACGTACCGGGGGCGGACCTGGCGGCGCAGCGCCTCCTCCGGCGTCGGGGCCGGCAGTAGGACGAAGGAGGCGGGGGCGCCCTCCGTGATGCCGTACTCCGTGTCCGGCAGGCCCAGCACCCGCGCCGCGCGCTCCGTCACCATCGAGAAGGCCAGCGGGATCTCGTCCGCTCCGGTGAGCTGGGCGGCGTACAGCCCGACCAGGGCGGTCTGGAGCGGGTTTCCGGTGCCGAGCGCGTTCCACGGGTCCATCACGTCGTCGTGGCCGAAGGCCACGTTGACCCCCGCCGCCAGCATCTCCTTGACCTGGGTGAGGCCGCGCCGCTTGGGATAGGCGTCGAAGCGCCCCTGGAGGCCCAGGTTGGCGAAGGGGTTGGAGACCAGGTTGATGCCGGAACGGGCGAGCAGGTGCTGGAGTTTGAAGCTGTACGCGCCGTTGTAGGAGCCCATCGCCGTCGTGTGGGAGGCCGTGGCGCGCTCGCGCAGGCCCGAACGCAGCGCGAGGGTGGCCAGTACCTCCACGAAACGCGACTGCTCGTCGTCGATCTCGTCGCAGTGGACGTCCACCCGCAGGCCGTGTTCCTCGGCCAGTGCGAAGGCCGTCCGCAGCGAGGCCACGCCGTCCTCGCGGGTGTCCTCGAAGTGCGGGATGGCGCCGACGACGTCCGCGCCGCGCGTGACCGCCTCGCGCAGCAGCGCCTCGCCGCCGGGGAACGAGACGATGCCCTCCTG
Organism: Streptomyces sp. NPDC048269; assembly: GCF_040652395.1. Taxonomy (NCBI): domain Bacteria; kingdom Bacillati; phylum Actinomycetota; class Actinomycetes; order Kitasatosporales; family Streptomycetaceae; genus Streptomyces; species Streptomyces sp. NPDC048269. The sequence goes on along the minus strand of NZ_JBEZLW010000009.1, from coordinate 70,616 downwards.
CGGGAAGGCCACGATCTGCAGGCTCATGACGTCCCGGACACGGTCGCGCACTTCGAGCAGCGCGTCGAGCGCGGTGAGGGCCGGGTCCGTGATGTCGCAATGGGTTCGCACGTGCAGCACCCCCTGCGCTGCCTGCCATCGCAGCACCTCGGTTGCCCGCGCGAGCACGTCCTCACGGGTCAGGGTCTGCTTGCGCTCGCTCCAGCGGGCGATGCCCTCCCAGAGGGTGCCGGAGACGTTGGGGCGCGGTTCCCCGGCCGTCAGGGCCGTGTCGAGGTGGATGTGCGGCTCGACGAAGGGCGCGGTGAGGAGGCAGCCGTGGGCCTCGATCAGGGTGCCCGTGGCCGGCGGCTCCTTCTGGTCGTCGTACGGGACCACCCGCGCGATCCGGCCGTCCTCGGCGACCTCCACGTCGGACAGGCCATCGGTGTGGAGCAGCCGGGCGCCCCGGACGATCATCCGCATGCGGCCACCGTAGGCCCTGCCCGGGCGATCTCCGAGGACCTCCGCTCGCCTCCCGGACTCAGCCCCGCTTGGCCTGGGCCTTCTGCTGCATGCCCCGCGTCTTCGCGGAGAGCGACTGCACGTCCCTGACCGCGGCCTTGGCGCGCGCCTCGGCCGCCGTGTTCTTCGCCATCGCGCGCTCGGAGTCCTGGTGGGCATGGTGGCCGTGGTGACCGGTGCGAGCCTTCTTCGCCATGATCGTTCCTCCTTGGACTACGGGTTCCACTGTGCGCCCGTACGGAGCAGTCGGCATCCCGGCGACCGCGGCGGCCACAATGGGCGCATGACCAGCGACAGCGAGATCACCCCCGAGATGCCCGACTGGGAGAAGCGGTTCCGGGCACCGCGCGTCGGGCTGCCCGACTGGGCGGAGGACGCCCCGGACCGGTCGCTCTTCGTCTCCAACGCGACCGGGACCTTCGAGCTCTACGCCTGGGACCGCGCCACCGGCACCCAGCGGCAGGCCACCGACCGCCCCAACGGGACCACCGACGGCACCCTCTCCCCCGACGGCGAGTGGATCTGGTGGTTCTCCGACACCGACGGCGACGAGTTCGGCACCTGGGTGCGCCAGCCCTTCGCCGGCGGCCCCGACGAACCGGCCACCCCGGGCCTGGAGCCCTCCTACCCCGCCGGGCTCGCCATCGGGCGGGACGGGACGGCCGTCGTCGGACGCTCCACGGACGAGGACGGCTCGACGATCCACGTCGTACGCCCCGACGGCCCGGCGCCCACCGTGATCTACCGGCACCGGGAGTCCGCCGGGGTCGGCGACCTGTCCCGCGACGGAACGCTGATCGCCGTCGAGCACACCGAGCACGGCGATGCGATGCACTCCGCCCTGCGCGTGCTCACCCTCGACGGGACCACCGTCGCCGACCTCGACGACTCCCGGGGCGGTACCGAGGAGCTGGGCCTGGAAGTACTGGGCTTCGCCCCGGTCGCGGGCGACACCCGGCTGCTGGTCGGCCACCAGCGGCGCGGCCGCTGGGAGCCGATGGTCTGGGACGTGGCCACCGGATCCGAGGAAGAACTCGCGATCGACCTGCCCGGCGACGTCAGCGCCGAATGGTACCCGGACGGCTCCGCCCTGCTGGTCGCGCACAGCTTCGAGGCGCGCAGCGAGCTCTGGCGCTACGACCTGGCCGCAAGGGAGCTCGTACGCGTGGACACGCCGCCGGGCACGGTCTCCGGTGCGACGGCGCGCCCCGACGGGACGGTCGAGTACCAGTGGTCCTCGGCGGCCGAGCCCTCGGCCGTACGGTCCACGGCGGGCAGGATCGTCCTGGACCCGCCCGGCTTCCGGCCTCCCGGCTCGGTGCCGGTGGAGGACGTGTGGGTGGAGGGCCCCGGCGGACGGATCCACGCCCTCGCGCAGCGGCCGGCGGGCCACGGCGACGGCCCCTTCCCGACGGTCTTCGAGATCCACGGCGGGCCCACCTGGCACGACAGCGACGCCTTCGCGGCGGCCCCGGCGGCCTGGCTGGACCACGGCTTCGCGGTCGTGCGGGTCAACTACCGGGGCTCGACCGGCTACGGCCGCGAGTGGACCGACGCCCTCAAGCACCGGGTCGGCCTGATCGAGCTGGAGGACATCGCGGCCGTCCGGGAGTGGGCGGTGGCCTCCGGCCTCGCCGACCCGGCGCGCCTGGTGCTGTCGGGCGGCTCCTGGGGCGGCTACCTCACGCTGCTGGGGCTGGGCACGCAGCCGGACGCCTGGGCGGTGGGCCTGGCCGCCGTACCGGTCGCGGACTACGTGACGGCATTCCACGACGAGATGGAGGCGCTGAAGTCCCTGGACCGCACCCTCTTCGGCGGTACGCCGGAGGAGGTCCCGGACCGCTTCGAGGCGTCCTCCCCGCTGACGTACGTGGACCGGGTCACGGCTCCCGTCCACATCGCGGCGGGCGTCAACGACCCGCGCTGCCCGATCCGGCAGATCGACAACTACGTGGACCGGCTGGCGGCGCGCGGCGCGGTGCACGAGGTGTACCGGTACGACGCCGGGCACGGCTCGCTGGTCGTGGAGGAGCGGATCAAGCAGGTCCGGATGGAGCTGGAGTTCGCGCTCAAGCACCTGCCGCGCTGACCCCCCGGCGGGATGGCCGGTGCACCCCCGTACGGTGGTGGGGTGCACCGGTTTCTCCTGACCCCGCGCTGGTGGGGGATCAACGTCTTCGTCGCGCTCGCCGTTCCCTTCTGCCTTTTCATGGGGTCCTGGCAGCTCGGCCGGTTCGAGGACCGCGTCGACAGCCATCGGGAGGCGACCGCCGAGCGGCCCGCCGACCAGGCGCCCGAGCCGCTGGAATCGCTCCTCCCGGTGGACAAGAAGACCTCCGGAAGGCTCGCCTCCACTTCCGGCGAGTACGGCGAACAGCTGCTGGTCCCCGAGCGGCGCCTCGACGGCGCGACCGGCTTCTACGTCCTGACCCTGCTGAAGACCGACTCCGGCAAGGCCGTCCCGGTCGTCCGGGGCTGGCTTCCGGGAGCGGCCGACCCGGCGAAGGCGCCGGCCGCGCCGGCCGGCCGGGTCGAGGTCACCGGCGCCCTCCAGGCCTCGGAGAACTCCGGCACGAAGGGCGTCCAGGCCCAGGGCGGCCTCCCGGCCGGGCAGCTCGGGGTCGTCGGAGCCGCCTCGCTGGTCAACCTCGTCCCGTACGACCTGTACGACGCCTGGCTGACCGTGCAGAACCCCTCCGACGGGCTGACCCCGGTCCCCGCGCAGGCCCCCAACGACACCGGGCTCGACCTGAAGGCCTTCCAGAACCTCGGCTACACCGGCGAGTGGTTCGTCTTCGTCGCCTTCGTGCTCTTCATGTGGCTGCGCCTCTACCGCCGCGAACTCGAAACCCTCCGCGACACGGAGGCGGGCCTCCTCCCGGCCGAGACGGCGACGACGGCCTGAGGCCCTCTCGCCGCCTACGGCTTGGGCGCGTCCACCGGGATCGCCCCCGTGCGGTACACCGTGCCCGTGCACGCCTCGGGGATCGTCGTCTGCGTGGTCGGGGACCCCGCCTGCGGGGTGTGTGACACCGCCACACCGGCCGGCGCCGGAGTCGTGACGTCCGTCCTCGGCTCGGGCGCGTCCGCCGCGGTCCCGGAGGCCCCCGCCGCGTCGCCGGACCGGGCCGGCGGCTTCGAGCCCGTCTCCGTGCTCGGCGCGGCGCACGCCTCCCCCGACGGCACGAACGCGAACTGGACCTCGTACGCCGTGTTCGGCTGGAGCACCAGCGCCGGCGCCTCAGCCGACGGATCGGGCAGCAGCCCGCTCGCCGGATCCCCGGCCGTGTGGCCGACCACGGTGACCCCGGCGCCCGGCCCGGTCCCCGTACCGGCAGCGGGGGCCGCCGTCACGGTGTCCGGGCCGGTGACGGTACAACCGCGCGCCGAGACGTTCGTGACCTTGAAGCTTCCGTACACCTTGCCGTCGGCCCGCCGGGCCTGGGCCGAGCCCACCACCCCCAGCTGCTCGGCGCCGCACCCGGGCGCCCCCGCGGCGGCCGCCGGCGGCTGCGGGCCCGTGCCCGCCACCGGAGCCGTGCCGGTGCCGGTCGGACCGGCCGTCACGCCCCCGGCCGGGGCGCCGGCCGCCGTCGGGTCCGGCTGCCCGGTGGCGCCGCCCGCTTCGGGGGCGCCTCCCGTGGAGCGGGGGGACCTGGGCTGGGCCCCGGCGCCGTTCTGGTGCGGGTCGGACGGCACGGCGGCCGGCTTCCCGCCGGGTTCCCCGTGCCCGGCCATGGCCGAGTGGTCGGTGGCGGTGCCCTCCGCGGCCGTCATGTGCAGCGCGGCCGGGATCGCCGTCCCGGCGAGCAGGGCCACGGCCGCGGCGCCGACGTAGACCTGCCGCTTGAGGGTCCGGCGCGCGGGGATGGCGTACCTCAGCCGCTCCAGCGCGCCCTCGGAGGGCTCCAGGCCCTCGACGGCCCCGCGCAGCAGGCCCCGCAGCGCCTCTTCCTGGCCCGCCCCGCCCTGCGGAGTGTGGTCGTCCCTCATGACTGCGCAGCCTCCATCGCCACCCGCAGCGCGGCAATGCCCCGCGATCCGTACGCCTTCACCGAGCCGAGTGACACCCCGAGCGTCTCCGCGACCTGGGCTTCCGTCATGTCCGCGAAGTACCGCAGCACGAGCACCTCTCGCTGGCGGCGCTGGAGTCCGCGCATCGCCTTGATCAGATCGTCCCGTTCCAGCTGGTCGTACGCGCCTTCCTCGGCGCTCGCCATGTCCGGCATCGGCTTCGACAGCAGCTTGAGGCCGAGGATGCGCCGGCGCAGGGCGGACCGGGACAGGTTCACGACGGTCTGGCGCAGGTACGCCAGCGTCTTGTCGCGGTCGCGCACGCGGTTACGGGCCGAGTGCACGCGGATGAACGCCTCCTGGACCACGTCCTCGCAGGAGGCGGTGTCGTCGAGGAGGAGCGCGGCGAGGCCCAGGAGCGAGCGGTAGTGCGCCTGGTAGGTCTCCGTGAGGTGGTCGACGGTGGTGCCGGCCACGACCTCGGCCACGGCCTCGGCCGCCGGCTCGGCCCCCGGCCCGGTCATCGCCCCGGCCGCCACGTCGGACGCGGCCCCGGTCACCGTCCCGGCCGTCTCGCCCCTGCCCCCGGCCGCGTCAGCGCTGTCGCGCGGCGCGGGCACGCGGCCGCCCCGGGTCGGCGAGGCGGCCCGTACGGGCGCCTCGGACGGCTCCGCCGGCGGGACGGGAACGATCACGGGGAGACCGCCGCCGGGCGCGCGGGAACTCCGGCGCGGCGGGATGATCCCGATGCGTGCCGGTACGACGGCCAGTTCGAGCAGTGCCTCTGCCACGCCTGTTGGACACGCGTCCCCCCGTCAGGGTTGTACGCGCGAGGCAGCCTCACCAGCAATATCCCCATTGCGCTCATGCGTACCCGCTCTTCCCGATTGCCCCGTCTTTCGAGACGGCAGTCGGGCCATCACCTTGATCAAGGGATCAGCACCGATCCTACAAAGCGAATTACGCAAATTCACCCGCGATCAGTTCCGCGATCTGCGTGGCATTCAGGGCCGCGCCCTTGCGCAGATTGTCGGCGCACACGAAGAACTCCAGCGAGCGCGGGTCGTCGAGCGAGGCCCGCACCCGCCCCACCCAGGCCGGATCCGTGCCGGCGGCGTCCGCCGGCGTCGGGAACTCCCCCGCCGCAGGGTCGTCCACGAGGACCACACCGGGCGCGGCCTCCAGGACCTCCCGGGTGTGCGGGGCGTCCACCTCGTTCTCGAACCGGGCCCGCACGGTCAGCGAATGCCCGGTCAGCACCGGGACCTGTACGCAGGTCACGGCGATCGGCAGCTCCGCCAGGTCCAGGATCCTGCGGGTCTCGGCCCGTACGGCCAGCTCGTGCGAGGACCAGCCGTCCTCGCGCAGCTCACCGGACCACGGCACGACGTTGAGGGCCAGCGGAGCCGCGAAGGGCCCGGTGTCCTCGCCCACGGCGCGGCGGACGTCCCCGGGCTGCTCCCCGAGGGAGGTCCCGGCGACCAGCGACAGCTGGCGGCGCAGCACCTCGGAGCCGGCCCGGCCGGCGGCGCCCGCAGCCTGGTACGAGGAGACGGCCAGCTCGGCCAGGGTGTACTCGGCGTGCAGCGCGCCCAGGGCCGCGATCATCGCGGCGGTCACGCAGTCGGGGCCCGCGACGACGCCGCGCGGCCGGATCCGTACGGCGTGCCCGTTGACCTCGGGCACCACCAGCGGCACCTCGGGATCCTCCCGGAAGGCGGCGGACTGGTCCACGACGACGGCCCCGCGCGCGGTGACGACGGGGGCCCAGCGGGCCGAGACCTCGGCCGGCGTGAGGAAGATCGCGACGTCCCCCGGCCCGAGGCCGTCGAAGGCGTCCTCGGTGAGGGCGAGCACCTCGCTCTCCTCCGCGCGGACGGCCAGCACCCGGCCGGCCGAACGCGCGGAGGCGATCAGGCGTATGTCGCCCCAGACGTCCGCCCGCTGGGACAGGATCTGGAGCAGGACGGAGCCGACGGCTCCGGTCGCCCCGACCACGGCGAGCGCCGGGCCGGAGGACCGGGCTCGGGTCATCGTCCGGTGCCTCCGTAGACGACGGCCTCGTCGCTGTCGGAGTCGAGGCCGAAGGCCGTGTGCACGGCGCGGACGGCCTCGTTGACGTCGTCCTGGCGGGTCACGACCGAGATGCGGATCTCGGAGGTCGAGATCAGCTCGATGTTGACGCCCGCGTCGGACAGCGCCTGGAAGAACGAGGCGGTGACGCCCGGGTTCGTCTTCATGCCCGCGCCGACCAGGGAGATCTTGCCGATCTGGTCGTCGTAGCGCAGGGAGTCGAAGCCGATCTGCCCCTTCGCCTTCTCCAGGGCGTCGATGGCCTTGTGGCCCTCGGCCTTGGGGAGGGTGAAGGAGATGTCGGTGAGGCCGGTCGAGGCCGCCGACACGTTCTGCACGATCATGTCGATGTTGATCTCGGCGTCCGCGATGGCACGGAAGATCGCCGCGGCCTCGCCCGGCTTGTCCGGGACGCCGACGACCGTGATCTTGGCTTCGGAGACGTCGTGAGCGACTCCGGAGATGATGGCGTGCTCCACCTGCTCGTCCCCTTGCGGCTGTTCGTTGCTGACCCAGGTTCCGCGCAGTCCAGAGAAGGACGAGCGGACGTGGATCGGGATGTTGTATCGGCGTGCGTACTCGACGCAGCGGTGCAGCAGCACCTTGGAACCGGAGGCGGCGAGCTCCAGCATGTCCTCGGAGGAGATCCAGTCGATCTTCCGGGCCTTCTTCACGACGCGGGGGTCCGCGGTGAAGACGCCGTCGACGTCGGTGTAGATCTCGCAGACCTCGGCGTCCAGCGCCGCGGCGAGCGCGACGGCGGTGGTGTCCGAGCCGCCCCGGCCGAGGGTGGTGATGTCCTTGGAGTCCGCGGACACGCCCTGGAAGCCGGCGACGATGGCGATGTTGCCCTCGTCCAGCGCGGTGCGGATACGGCCCGGCGTGACATCGATGATGCGCGCCTTGTTGTGGACCGAGTCGGTGATCACGCCAGCCTGGCTACCGGTGAACGACTGGGCCTCATGGCCCAGGTTTTTGATCGCCATGGCCAGCAGGGCCATGGAGATCCGCTCTCCGGCGGTCAGCAGCATGTCGAATTCGCGTCCGGCAGGCATCGGAGACACCTGCTCGGCGAGATCGATCAGCTCGTCCGTCGTGTCGCCCATCGCGGATACCACGACGACCACCTGGTGGCCGTTCTTCTTGGCATCCACGATCCGCTTGGCGACGCGCTTGATGCCCTCGGCATCGGCTACGGAGGAGCCTCCGTACTTCTGCACGACAAGGCCCACGTGCGCTCCTCGCTCAGTCCGTCTCATTGCTGGTGCAGTCTAACGAGCGGCCGCGATCCGACCGCTTCGTACCACATCATGAGACGAAAAGATCACAGCTTACGTTCCCCACCGGGGCTTCTACGTGCGGCTACTTGCGGCCGAGCCCGCCGAGTTCCTCGGCCATGACCTGACCGGCCTGCTCCGCGAGGTCCTCCTCGGCCAGGTCCTCGTCCGTGTCCAGGCCGTCCAGGGCCGCCAGCGGCTGATCCAGGCGTACGTGCGCGATCAGCGACTGGAGGGCACGCAGGGTGGCCGAGGCCGTCGGGCCCCAGTTGGTGAAGTACGAGAACTGCCACCACCACAGCGCCTCTGTGATCCGGCCCGCCTGGTGGTGGATGAGCCCGTGCCGCAGGTCGGCGACCACGTCGGCCAGGTCGTCGGAGATCCGGTGGGCGACCGGAACCTTGCGCGGCTCGTACGGGTCGAAAACCTCGGAGTAGACGTCGACCGGCTCCAGCATCAGCGCGAACCGCTCGCGCAGGTCGTCCACGTCCGGCTCCGGACCGAGGTCGGGCTCGTAGCGCTCGTCGGGCAGCACGTCCTGGTACGCGCCCAGCCGGCCGCCCGCCAGCAGCAGCTGGGACACCTCCAGCAGGAGGAAGGGCACCGCGCTGTCCGGGTCCTCGCCCTTGGCCACCTCGGTGACCGCGACGATGAAGGACTCGATCTGGTCCGCGATCGAAGCGGCGAAATCGTCCGGGTCCTGGCCCATGGCGTGCAGCATTGCATCAGACATCGAGAAGTCGCCTTCCTTCAAAGGCCCGCCCGAGCGTGACCTCGTCCGCGTACTCCAGATCTCCCCCGACGGGGAGCCCGCTGGCCAGGCGGGTGACCTTCAGGCCCATCGGCTTGATCATGCGGGCGAGGTAGGTGGCGGTCGCCTCGCCCTCCAGGTTCGGGTCGGTGGCGAGGATCAGCTCGGTCACCTCGCCGTCCGCCAGGCGCGCCAGCAGCTCACGGATGCGCAGGTCGTCGGGGCCGACGCCCTCGATCGGGCTGATCGCTCCGCCGAGGACGTGGTACTTGCCCCGGAACTCGCGGGTCCGCTCGATCGCGACGACGTCCTTCGGCTCCTCCACGACACAGATGACCGTGGTGTCGCGGCGCGGGTCACGGCAGATGCCGCACCGCTCCTCCTGCGCCACATTGCCGCACACCGCGCAGAACCGGACCTTGTCCTTCACCTCGAGCAACGCGTGCGCGAGGCGGCGGACGTCGGTGGGCTCGGCCTGCAGGATGTGGAAGGCGATCCGCTGCGCGCTCTTGGGCCCGACGCCGGGCAGCCTGCCCAGTTCGTCGATCAGGTCCTGGACCACGCCTTCGTACAACGGACTGCCTTCTTTCTCTGTGTGTCGGTGCGGGTACTAGAACGGGAGACCGGGAATGCCGCTGCCGCCGCCCAGGCCCTGGGCGAGGGGGCCCAGCTTCTGCTGCTGGAGCGCCTGGGCATTCTCGTTGGCCGCCTGGACAGCCGCGACCACCAGGTCGGCGAGCGTCTCGGTGTCGTCCGGGTCCACGGCCTTCGGGTCGATCACCAGGGCGCGCAGCTCACCGGAACCAGTGACGGTCGCCTTGACCAGACCGCCCCCGGCCTGGCCCTCGACCTCGGCCTGGGCGAGCTCCTCCTGGGCCGCGGCGAGGTCCTGCTGCATCTTCTGGGCCTGCTGGAGCAGCTGCTGCATGTTGGGCTGGCCACCACCGGGAATCACAGGTAACTCACTCCGTACAGTCGGGACGCTTGGTCAATCCGAGCCTACGTGCTCCCCGGGCGCTGCGCCCTACGCCGTGAGGACCAACTCTTTCGAGTGAGAGTCGGGGCGTGCGCGTACCTGCTGGCGCCCTCCTTGCGGGCGGAAATCCCGGGATACGTTGTCCATCGCGCGTCATTCGAAGGTAGGAAGAGCATGCGCACCATTGCGCACACGCGCACCACCACACGTCAGCGCAGGCAGAGGGAGTGCCGGGTGAGCCAGCCGGAGATGCAGCCCGAGGGGCCACCCCGGGATCCCCGGGAGGAGGGCGGCGGGCCTATGGCGGCGGGCGATCTGACCGGCCGGCCGTTCCCCCTCGGGGACTGGGGCGAGCCCGCGGAGCGCCTCGACGAGCTCTACCGCCGGGTCGAGGACGACGCGCTGCGCACCGCCGAGTGGTACCTGTCCGACCGCGCGTGGAAGCGCCGGGGCGCGCGCGTACTGCGCGCCGGGGCGGCCCTCGGCGCCGTCACGGGCGCCGCGATGCCGCTGCTGGAGCTGACGGGCTCGGCGCGGGGCGCGTCGGCGTACGGGTTCCTCGCGCTGCTGCTGGGCGCGGCCTGCCTGGCCGGCGACCGGTTCTTCGGCCTGACGTCCGGCTGGATGCGGGACGTCGCCACCGCGCAGGCGGTCCAGCGCCGTCTGCAGACGCTCCAGTTCGACTGGGCCTCGGAGAACGTACGGGAGGTGCTCGGCCCGACGGAGGGCACGGCGAGCGAGGCCGCCGAGCGCTGCCTCACGGTGCTGCGGCGCTTCTCGGAGGACGTGACGGAGCTGGTCCGCTCCGAGACCGCGGAGTGGATGGTGGAGTTCAGCTCGGGGCCCGCTCCGCTGGTGATGCAGTCCCTGGGCGCCGCGAGCGCCCGCTCGGACGCGTACATCCCCCCGGCCCGCTTCCCCCTCCCCCCGGGCACCCGCCCCAACATGCCCCGCCAACGCCCCCCGGAACAGCCGCGCTGACCTGCCCTTCAGCCCCACGGGGCGGCAACCGGGGCAGCGCGAGGCACCCCCCACCCATCCCCCCGCCGTCCACCCTCCAAGCCCCGCCGTGCACCCTCCAGCCCCCTTGGCACGCTCCGGCCCCGCGGTGCTGGCGGGGCCGGGGGCCCGGGGACGAAGCCAAACCCAGCCCCGCCGGCGTTCGAGGCGCGGGGTCTGGGGCGGAACCCCAGGTCTTTGACGCCGCCGGCGATCGCGGGGTCCGGGGGCGGAGCCCCGGGAAACGGAGAAAGGGCGGGGCGGGGACCAGCTCCGCGCAGCGGCAACCCGCCACCCGTAACGGCTCCGGCCCGCCCCGACCCCGATCAGCTAAAGATGATCATCGAGCCCTGCCCAAGACTCCGCGTCGCAGCCGCATGCAACCCCAACCACACATGCCGCTCCCGAGCGAAGGGACTGTCGTCGTACGGAATCGGCCCCGCCGGCTCCTCCAACGACGTCGGCCGCCCCGGCGGAGCCGGCGCGGCAGGCGGATTCCCCGGATCTATCCCGATGGCCGACGCCACGAACTCCAGCTCCCGCAACAACCCCTGCGCGGACCCCAGCGGACCACCGCCGGCCAGCAGCTCCTCGTTGGCCAGCGGAGCCGCGAAGTCCACCGGAACGTACGCGCCCGCGTGGTCGTAGTGCCACACCAGATGCGACTGCTGCGCCGTCGGCTCGAACATCTCCAGCAGCTGCTCGTAGTCCCCGCCCAGCTCGTCCACCGGCGTCACCGGCAGCCCGCAGATCTGGAGCAGGTACGCACGCCGCAGGAAGTGCAGGGCGTCGTAGTCGAAGCCGGCGACGGGGGCGACGTCCCCGCTCAGGCCCGGCATGTAGGCGAACACGGGCACGGACGGCAGTCCGGCCTCCCCCAGCGCCTTGTCGTACGAGGCGATCTCTTCCGCGAAGGGATTGTCGGGGCTGTGGCACAGCACGTCGACAAGGGGTACCAGCCACAGGTCACAGGCCACGCGGGCTCCGATCAGTCGATGCCGCCGATCCGGCCAGAGTAGTGGGCCGAACACCCTCCGCGAAGGGGTGCGCAAAACCTGGTCCACGGTGGGTGACGCCATGGGCACGACAGCCCGGCCACGCGGACCACGACACCCTGGCCGTGCGGACCGCTACAACCTGGCCGCGCGGACCGCTACAGCCCGGCTCCGCGCACCGCTACAGTCCGGCGGCCCAGGCCAGGGCGTGCTGGTTGTAGCCCTGCACGATGCTCCGTACCGCGTCCTCGTCCGCGAGGGTCACCGCGTCCACGAGGTCGCTGTGCCCGTCCCACAGCCCCGCCCGCAGCTGCTGCGGATCACGCTGGAGGTGGGGTACGGCGAAGACCCAGCACTGCACCCGGATGCGGTGCAGGAACTCGGAGATGTAGGTGTTGCCGACCAGCGCGCTCAGCTCCCGCCAGAAGCGCAGGTCGTAGCCGATCAGCACTTCGAGCGAACCGCTCTGCGCGGCCCGCCGCGCCTCCTCGGCCCTGCGGCGCACCGACACGAGCGTCTCGCCGGAGCCGACGGCGGTGCCCCGCTCGGCGAGCCTGCGGAAGATCCCGTCCACCACCAGCGAGCGGGCCTCGATCATTCCCCGGTAGTCGTCCACGGAGAAGATCCGCACGCGGAAGCCGCGGTGCTGGACGAGTTCGAGCAGCCCCTGGGCCGAGAGGTCCACGAGCGCCTCGCGGACCGGGGTCGCGGAGACCTCGTACTGCTCGGCGATCTGCTTGACGGTGAACTCGGTCCCCGGCGGCAGGCGTCCCGCGAGCACCTCGTCACGCAGCGCGTCCGCGATCTGCTGGCGAAGTGTGTTGCGGGTGACAGCTCCGCTGCCTGGCATAGGGGTCCGTCTCCTCTGTAGAACTCCGGACACCATAGGCCAGGCAGCGCGGCCGAAATAGAGCGGTTGAAGATCGGTATGCGGATTTAGTGCCCGTTATACGGACGCAAACCAGCCACCTGCGCGGACGTGCGGGCGCGCGTGGGGCTACCCGGCCGCGGCCGTGGTGTGGCGGTCGGCGACCGTCAGCGCCTCGTCCAGGAGCGCCAGGCCCTCCTTCGCCTCCGCCTCCGTGATGGTGCACGGCGGGACGACGTGGGTGCGGTTCATGTTGACGAAGGGCCACAGGCCGGACGCCTTGCACGCCGCCGCGAACTCCGCCATCGGCGTGTTGGCGGCGCCCGCCGCGTTGTAGGGGACGAGGGGCTCGCGCGTCTGCTTGTCCCGTACGAGTTCCAGCGCCCAGAAGGTGCCCAGACCGCGGACCTCGCCCACGGAGGGGTGGCGCTCGGCAATCTCGGCGAGCGCCGGGCCGATCACGTTCGCGCCGAGGTGAGCAGCATGCCCGACAATGCCCTCCTCCTCCATCACGTTGATCGTCGCGACGGCGGCGGCACAGGCGAGGGGGTGGCCCGAGTACGTGAGTCCGCCCGGGTAGGGACGTGTGGCGAAGGTCTCGGCGATCGCGGCGGAGATGGCGACGCCGCCGAGCGGCACATACCCGCTGTTCACGCCCTTGGCGAAGGTGATCAGGTCGGGGGTGACGCCCCAGTGGTCGGCGGCGAACCAGGTGCCGGTGCGGCCGAAGCCCGACATGACCTCGTCCAGAATGAAGACGATGCCGTGGCGGTCGCAGAGCTCGCGCACGCCCGCGAGGTAGCCGGGCGGCGGGGTCATGATGCCGGCGGTGCCGGGCACGCTCTCCAGGATGATCGCCGCGATGGTCTGCGGTCCCTCGAAGGCGATGGTGTCGGCGAGGTGGGCGAGCGCGCGTTCGCACTCCTCGGCCTCGGTGGTGGCGTGGAAGGCGGAGCGGTAGAGGTACGGGCCCCAGAAGTGCACGACACCGGCAGCGGCCGTGTCGGAGGGCCAGCGGCGCGGGTCGCCGGTGAGGTTGATCGCGGCGGCGGTGGCGCCGTGGTACGAGCGGTAGGTGGACAGCACCTTCTGCCGGCCGGTGTGCAGCCGGGCCATGCGGACGGCGTTCTCGACGGCCTCGGCGCCGCCGTTGGTGAAGAAGACCTTGTCCAGGTCGCCGGGGGTGCGCTCGGCAATGAGGCGTGCGGCCTCGGAGCGGACGTCGACGGCGAAGCCGGGCGCGAGGGTGCAGAGCCGGGCGGCCTGCTCCTGGATCGCGGCGACGACCTTGGGGTGCTGGTGGCCGATGTTGGTGTTGACCAGCTGGGAGGAGAAGTCGAGGTAGCGCTTGCCGTCGTAGTCCCAGAAGTACGACCCCTCGGCCCCGGCGACGGCGAGGGGGTCGATCAGGGCTTGGGCGGACCAGGAGTGGAAGACGTGCTTGCGGTCGGCGTCCTTCACTGCGGCGAGGGTGTGCGAGGCGACATGAGGGGTCATGGCGTCACGCTAGAAGTGCGCAGGTGGGAAGGGATATCGGCGGACTGTATGGGGGTGGGGGGCGGCTCTCGGCAGTCTGTCGGCGCGCGGGCGGAGTGCCGGGGTATTGACAGCATACTGTCGTCATGACAGTCTCTTGTCATAGAAACGTGGTCTGGAAGTCGGATCCCACTCACTCCGGAGGCGATCACCATGAGCGAGACCCCGCGCAAGCCCGTCCACCTCGCCGTCTACGACACGTACGCGGACTGGGAAACCGGCCACACCACTGCGCACCTGACCCAGCGCGGTCACCGGATCCGCACCGTCGGCCTGACCGTCGAGCGGCCGGTCACCACGATGGGCGGCGTCCGCATCCAGCCCGACCTGGCCCTGTCCGGACTGCGCCCGCAGGACTCCTCCCTGCTGATCCTCACCGGCGCCTCGCTGTGGGACACGAGCGAGGACCTGGCGCCGTTCGCGGCGAAGGCACGGGAGTTCCTGGCCGCCGGGGTACCCGTCGCGGCGATCTGCGGGGCCACGGCCGGCCTCGCCCGGGAGGGTCTGCTGGACGACCGCGCGCACACCAGTGCGGCCTCCTTCTACCTGGCGGAGCAGCCGGGCTACGGCGGCGCCGGGCGGTACGCCGAGGCCGACGCGGTGACGGACGGCGACCTGATCACGGCGGGGCCGACGGAACCGGTGGCCTTCGCCCGCGAGGTCTTCGCCCGCCTGGACGTGTACAAGCCGGACGTCCTGGACGCGTGGTACCGGCTGTTCCACGACTCGGACGCGAGCGCGTACCCGGTACTGGCAGCGGCGGCGGAGGCGGGCGATGCATGAGCCGCCGCTCCGCGAACGGCAGGACCTGCTGAGCCGGACCGCGCTCGGGGTGTTCCGGCTGAACGGCCAGTTCCTCTCGGTCTCCGAGGAACTGGCCCGGCCGGCCGGACTCACGGCCGCGTGGTGGCAGGTACTGGGCGCGGTGCTGCACGAACCGCTGCCGGTCGCGGGCATCGCCCGGGCCATGGGGATCACCCGCCAGAGCGTCCAGCGCATCGCGGACCTGCTCGCCGCGAAGGGCCTCGCGGAGTACGTCCCGAACCCGGCGCACCGCCGGGCCAAGCTGCTGCGCCCGACGGAGGCCGGCCGCGAGGCGGTGGCCCGCATCGGCCCGGGCCACGCATCTCTGGCGATCCGCCTCGCGGAAGCACTGGGCGACGCCGCCTTCACCGAAACGGTCCAGGTCCTGGAACGCCTCTCGACCGCCCTGGACACCCTCTCCACCCTCCCGCCCCCGGACGGGCCGTCCAGCCCGGCCCCCGACGATCCAGCCCCGCCTGGGGGCGCCGCCTCCCAGCGGTAGCCGGGGGAGCTTGAGGGCCGGAGTCCGGGGCGGGGTCTGGGGCGAGCCCCAGCAGCCCACCCCGGCGGCAGGCAACCGGCCACAGCCCTAAGCCGCGGCAGCGGCAGCGGCAGCGGCAGCGGCGATTGCGTCGGAGTCAATAAGCCTGCAGGCAACGCTTGTTGTACGTCGAGGGGCCGTCGGACACTGCCGACCATGGAGCCGTTGAATGCAATGGCACAACTCCGGGCGCGGATCGGGGCCCGCGACTGGCGTGCGTGGCCGATCTCATCGCCGAGGACGCGGTCATCGAGTGGCCCGTCAGCGGCGAACGCATCGTAGGGCGGGCCGACTTCATAGCGGTCAACAGCGACGACGGTTACGAGGACGAGAGATCCGTCGACCTGCTGCGCATCCTGGCGGACGGCGACCTCGTCGTCACCGAGGCGGAGGTCCCCAGGACCACGTGGTCCACCGGGCCGTCTCCCTGTGGACGGTGCGCGAAGGGGAGATCGTGGGAGCGCGGGAGTACTGGACCAGCCCCGGCCAGGACCCGGCCCCGCGCCATGCCCGCGGGCTACGTCGAACCCCTGGTGGCAGACTGAGCCGCATGCTCGGCCCCCACCTCACCCCGCTGCTCGGCGCGACCGGCGTCCTGGCGCTCCTGACCCTCGTTCCCGGCCCCGACATGGCGGTCGTGACGAGGCGGGCGGTGACCCGGGGCCGCGCCGACGGGCTGCGCACCGTCGCGGGGATCGCGGTCGGACTGCTGCTCTGGGGCGCCCTCACCGTGGCGGGCCTGGCGGCGCTGCTCGCCGCATCGGCCCAGGTGTACCTCGCGGTCAAGCTCGCGGGCGCCGCGTACCTGTGCTGGCTCGGCGTCCAGTCGCTGCGCGGGCCGGGCGCGGAGCCGGCCGGTGACCTCCGGGAGGCGGGCGGGGCGCTCGGCTCCGGCAGGACGGGCGGGGGCGGAGCCTGGCGCACCGGCCTCGTCGCCAACGCCCTCAACCCCAAGATCGCCGTCTTCTACACCGGGCTGCTTCCCACCCTCGCCCCGCCCGGCCTGCGCCCGACGGCGGGCATGGCGCTGCTGGTGCTGGTGCACGTGCTGCTGACCGTGGCCTGGCTGAGCACGTACGTGTACGTCCTCTCGCGCGCCCGGCGGTTCTTCGCGCGGCCGCGCGTCCGGCGCGCTCTGGACCGGGTGACGGGTGTGGTCCTGATCGGCTTCGGCGTGCGCGTGGCGACGACCTCCTAGTCGGACTGCGCTGCCAGGGCTAGTCGGACTGCGCGTCCAGGGCATCGAGTTCCTCCCCGATGGCGACCCGCAGACCGTCGTGCCGGTGGCTCAGCGCGTGCTGCTCGCCCCGCCAGTACTCCTCCTCGTACAGCCACACGGGCAGCCGGACGCGTCCGGCGGGTTCCCAGCCGTAGCGGGGCCAGATGTGCGCGTGGAGGTACGGGTCGGTGTTGCCCAGGATCTCGATGTTCACGCGGCGGAAGGCCGGGTCGAGCCGGCGGCACGCGCGCTCGACGGCCTCGGCGAGCCGCTCCAGGTCGGCGAGGTACCCGGTCCTGCGCGCCCGGGGGAGGTCGGAGAGGCGGGTCACCGCGGGGTCGTCGGCCAGCAGTACGGAGTATCCGGGCAGGAACTGCCGGTCTCCGATCACGGCGAAACCGGAGTCCAGGCGGCGCAGGACGGTGGGGTTCTCGCCGCGGTGCGCGCTGCCGATGCGGTCGTGGCGCCAGTCGCTCTTGGTCATTTCACGAACCCTAACCAGGCTACGGGTGGGGCGACTTGGGCATAGGCGTGCCTCTCAGGTAACCCCCGTCATACCTGAGAGCTACGTGCGAACACGGCTCTGGAGCGTGACGCCGACGAGGGGTCCTGATTTCTAACTTCGGTGGCAGAGAAGGGCGGTGACGGCTCTTCCCGACCGAAGGAAGAGACGATGGCGGCGGGGACGACGACGGTGGGCACGACGGCGGGCAGCGGCGCGGGGTCGGGAGCGGGGGCGGAGGCGAGGCCGGGGCGGAGGGCCGTGCCGACCGGGCGGCTACGGCGCACGCTGCTGGCCGCGCTGGTCGCGGCCGCGGTCGTGGCCCCCGTGTCCGCCGCCGCCTCCCCCGGCGTCCCCGCACCTGCGCCAGTGGCGCTCGCCGAAGGCACCGCCCCGCACGACCGGTACGCCGCCAACCGTGCCAACCTCGCCGAGGCGGCCCACATGGCCGAGGACGCGGGCCGCACCGGCCGGGCCGCCAAGCTGCGCGCCATGGACGCGGGCGGTGCGGCGCGGTTCCTCGCCTTCGACGGCCGCGGACGGGGCCGCGCCGTCGAGGTGTTCGGCGACCTGGAAACCGCCGACCGGGTCACGGTCCTGGTGCCCGGGTCCGACACGACGCTCGACACCTACCAGAGGTTCCGTGCCGGGGCCGTCTCCCTCCAGCAGCGCCTCCAGGCCGAGTATTCGCGCTCGGCCGTGGTCGCCTGGCTCGGGTACGACACCCCCGGCACGGTCAGCACGACCGTCCTGACCGCCGACCGCGCCGACGAGGCCGCCGCCGAACTGGGCCCCTTCCTCAACCGGTTGCGAGCCATGGCAGGGCCCGGCTCCCACCTCTCCCTCCTGTGCCACTCCTACGGCTCCGTGGTCTGCGCCCGGACCGCGACCGGGTCCGAGGTCACCGACATGGTCCTCTTCGGCAGCCCCGGTACGGGGGCCCACACCGCCCGGGACCTGCCGACGAGCGCCCGGGTCTGGGCCGGACGGGGCGGCGGCGACTGGATAGGCAGCGTCCCGCACGTCCGGCTCGGCGGGATCGGGTTCGGCACGGACCCCGTCGACCCCGCCTTCGGAGCGCGGGCCTTCGCCGCCGGGCCGGCCGGGCACAGCGACTACCTCAAGCCCGGCACCGAGTCCCTCGACAACCTGGCGGCCATCGTCCTCGGCACCGCAATTCCCGCCGCCACCGCAGCCCAGGAGGGCCCCCATGCGTAAGCTCCGCGCCCGCTTGTCCGTTCTGGCCGAGGACATCGACGCGGCCACCCCGGCCGACCGGGACCGCGCCGTGGACGCGCTGCGGACCTTGGCGATCCTCGGCGTGGTGCTCGGCCACTGGCTGGTCACCGCCCTGACCACCGCGGACGGCGGCCTGAGCAACACCAGCCCGCTCGCGCACATGACCTGGCTCGCCCCGGTGTCCTGGGTGTTCCAGACCCTTGCCGTCTTCTTCCTCGTCGGCGGCCATGTCGCCGCCCGCGGCTACGCCTCGGCGCGGGAGCGGGGGGACTCCTACCTCACCTGGGTCGGGCAGCGGCTGGGCCGGCTGTTCCGTCCGGTCGCCGCCGTGCTCACCCTGTGGACCGTCGTGGCGGGCGGGATGCTCGTCGGCGGGGTGGAGCTGAACACCGTCCAGACACTGGTGAAGCTGGTTCTCTCCCCCCTCTGGTTCCTCGTCGTCTTTGCCGCGCTGACCGCCGCGACCCCGCTGGTGGCCAGGCTCAACCCGCTGTGGCCCCTGGCCGTGGTGGCGGCCGTCGACCTGTGGCGCTTCGGACTCGGCGGGCCCGAATGGGCCGGCTGGATCAACGTGGCCGCAGGCTGGCTCGTCCCCTACACCCTGGGTGCCGCATGGTCCCGAGGGGCGTTCGCCCGGCGCGGTCCCGCACTGCTCCTGCTCGCAGCAGGGACCGTCGCCACCGCCACGCTGATCCTGTGGGGCGGCTACCCGGCGTCCATGGTGGGTGTCCCCGGGGCCGCCATATCGAACCTGAACCCGCCGACGCTCGCGGCGGCCACGTTCGGACTGGCCCAGTGCGGACTGGCCCTGCTGGTGCGCGAGCCGCTGGCCCGGGCCATGCGGCGGCCGGCGGCCTGGGCGGCGGTGGCCCTGGTGAACCTCTCCGCCATGACGGTCTTCCTATGGCACCAGACCGCGATGATGGCCGTCACCGCCCTCGGACTGCTGGTCTCGGCCGACCTGCCCGGGCTGCACACCGTGCCCGGCTCGATGGAGTGGATAGCGGCGCGGCTGCTGTGGCTGCCGGTGTTCGCCGCCGCGCTGACGGTCTGTTGGGCTGCGTTCCGCGCGTACGAGCGGGGCGGCCGCCCGATGCCGGAGGGCACCACGCGCATCGTCGCCGGCTCCCACCACCAGGCGACGGCCTCCGTCAAGGAAGTCACCCATGCCTAGGCTGGAGCCCGTGAGCAAGCCGACCAAGTCCCAGGTACCCGACGCCCGCACGAGCCGTAGCGGCCGTCCCGAACTTCGCGGGCTGGCCATGGAGCTGCTCACCCTGGAGTGGGACCCGCTTCCCCGCATGTCGCGGCCCCGCTGGCTGGCCTGGCTGCCGCATGTCGCCCTGGTCTACGCGGCCGTTGTTTCCTGCGCCCTCACGGCCGCGCACCTCGAGGACCACTACGGCGTCACGGGTGGCCCGGTCGTCGCGATGGCCCTCCTGACCGGCGCCTCCATCGTGCTCGGGATGTTCCGGCCCCTCGCCGGCTGGTGGCTCGGCCTCGTCACCGCGGCCCTGATCGCGTGGACGATCCACGACAAGGTCGGTCAGGGCCAGACCTGGCCGTGGACACCCGCCGGGACCTTCACTTTCGCACCGCTGATCCTCCTGGTGGCCCTGCGGGTACCGCCCCGGGTGACGATAGGGGTCGTCGGCGTCTCGATCCTCTACTCCGGGCTGGCCGAGGCCTTCTTCAGGCCACCGAACAGCCAGACGGTAGTCGCAGGACTGTCGCTCCTCTTCGCCTTCGTCGGCGTCCTCGGCTACGCGCTCCGCGCCACGCGCCTGGCCCGCGGCAAGCTCGTCGAGCAGGAGTCCCTCACCGCGGAGGAGCGTGCCCGGCGCACGCTGCTGGAGGAGCGCAGCCGGATCGCGCGCGAGCTGCACGACGTCGTCGCCCACCACATGTCGGTGATCTCCATCCAGGCGCAGGTAGCCCCGCACCTGGTGGAGAATCCGTCCGAGGAGCTCAAGGAGAACCTCGCGGGCATCCGGGAGAACGCGCTGGAGGCCCTGACGGAGCTGCGGCGGGTGCTGGGCGTTCTGCGCTCCGAGCAGCCGGACGATCCCGCGAACCCCCACCATCCGCAGCCGACCCTCGCAGAGTTGGACGGTCTCGTGGACAACGTGCGGGGGGCCGGGCTCGATGTCACCACCGAGATCGCCGGGATACGGCGGCCGCTGACTCCCGGCGTCGAGCTCACCGCTTACCGGATCGTGCAGGAGGCGCTGAGTAACTGCCTGCGGCACGCGCCGGGTTCACGCGTGGAGGTCGGCATCGCCTACGGGCCGCACGACCTGCACCTGTGCGTGGCCAACACCGCTCCGACCCGGCCGGCCGCGCCCTCGCCGGGCGCGGGGCACGGGCTGCTGGGGATGCGGGAGCGGGCAGGCATGCTGGGGGGCGAGCTGGCCGCCGGCCCGCGCCCCGACGGCGGGTACGAAGTGACCGCCGTACTCCCGATGGATCCGCAGAACCTGCCGGGCGGCCCGGCACCCGAGACGAAGAAGGATTCATGAGCGCCCCGATCAAGGTGATGATCGCCGACGACCAGATGATGGTCCGGCAGGGCTTCACCGTGCTTCTCAACGCCCAGCCGGACATCGAGGTCGTCGGCCAGGCCGTGGACGGGGCCGACGCCGTGGCCAAGGTCGGAGAACTGGGGCCGGACGTGGTCCTGATGGACATCCGCATGCCGGGGATGGGTGGCATCGAGGCAACGTCCGTCATCACGGGCGCCGCCGGAGCCACCGTGAAGGTGCTGGTGCTCACCACGTTCGACCTCGACGAGTACGTGTACGAGGCGCTGCGGTCCGGAGCCTCCGGGTTCCTGCTCAAGGACGCGTCGGCCGACCAGCTCGCGGAGGCGGTGCGGGTGGTGGCGGCCGGCGAGGCGCTGCTCTCGCCGAACATCACGAAGCGGCTGATCACGGAGTTCTCCCGGCTGGGGGCGCCGCGCGCGCCGTCGCGGGCGCGCATCGACGAGCTGACCGAGCGGGAGACCGAGGTCCTGTCGCTCGTGGCCCAGGGCTTGTCGAATGCGGAGATCGCGGCGCACCTGACCGTGGCGGAGCAGACGGTGAAGACCCATGTGGGCCGGATCCTGGTGAAGCTGGGCCTGCGGGACCGTACGCAGGCGGCGGTGTTCGCGTACGAGACGGGCCTGGTCCGCCCGACGGGCTACTGATCTGCCCCACGTAGTACTTGAGAGGGAGCCCGGGAAATCCCCATCAGCGGCGACGCGGACGAGGGCGGTGCGGACCTACGGTTCTGTTATGACCGAGACGACCACCGGGGGGACAACCCGGACGCCTGAATTCCGAGTGGCATCGGAGGTGATCGCGACCCTGCGCCGGGATCTCCTCACCGATGCCATGGCCTACCGGCCGCTGCCGCTGATGGAGACCCCGGGGCGCTTCGTGAGAAGGCTGCCCGCTCCGATACGCCGGTACGCGCCATGGAGCCAGTACACGGCGGTGGGGGCGCTGGCTTTCATCCTCGTCCTGTTCACCGGGACTTCGGACTCGGGGTATCTCGGCGCAGCCGGCCTCCTGTTCACAGGGCTGGTGGCCGCGGCGCCGGTCCTGATGACACTGGTCCGGCCGGTCGCCGCCTGGTGGGCCGCGGTCGCCATGACAATGGTGCTCGGCTCCATACCCGGGCTGGGCGGGCAAGAGTTCTGGCCCTGGAGCCCGGGCGCCTTCGTCTCCTACATCGCGGTCATGGTCCTCGTGACCCTGCGGACGGGACCTCGGGTGGCCGGGTGGATGTGGGCCCTCACCCTGGTCCTCGGCTTCGTGATGTCGGCGGTGCTCAACAACCGGTACGGCACGAACCTGCCGGAGATGGCCGTGACCTCGGCCATCGCGCTGACGATCGCGAGCAGCATCCGGATACGCCACAACGCCAAGGCGGAGGTGAGCGCGCAGCAGGAGGTCACGGCCGTCGAGCGGGACAAGCGGACGCTGCTGGAGGAGCGGACCACGATCGCGCGCGAGCTGCACGACGTGGTGGCCCACCACATGTCGGTCGTGGCGATCCAGGCGGAGGCCGCGCCGTACCGGGTGAAGAACCCGCCGCCGGAGCTGGAGGCGGCGTTCGTCACCATCCGGGAGAACGCGGTGGCGGCGCTGACGGAGCTGCGGCGGGTGCTGGGCGTGGTGCGCTCCGCCGACTACGAAGCCCCGGACGCCCCGCAGCCGACGCTGGCCTCGCTGGACGGGCTGCTGGCCAATGTGCGGGAGGCCGGTCTGAGCGTGGAGAAGATGGTCACGGGTGCGGTGCGGGAGCTGCCGCAGGGGGTGGAGCTGTCGGCGTACCGGATCATCCAGGAGGCCCTGAGCAACACGCTGCGGCACGCGCCGGGCGCGGCGGCCTCGGTGGAGGTGTCCTATGTGCTGGGCGGCCTGGGGATACGCATCGTCAACGGGGCCCCGACCGGGGACGTGCGGCCCTCGCCTGGTGCCGGGCACGGGATCACCGGGATGCGGGAGCGCGTGGCCATGCTGGAGGGGGAGATGACGGCGGGCGAAACCGGAACGGGCGGGTACGAGGTGGCGGTGTTCATACCGGTGCGCAACCGTCCCGAGCCGGTGGCGGAAGAGGGAACGGGCTCGGGGGCGGGGGCGTCATGACGATCAGAGTGCTGATCGTCGACGACCAGATGATGGTGCGCGAGGGGTTCTCCGTCCTGCTGAACGCCATGGACGGCATCGAGGTGGTGGGCGAGGCGGTCGACGGCCGCGAGGCCATCGCGCAGGTGGCGGCGCTGCGCCCGGACGTGGTGCTGATGGACATCCGGATGCCGCTGATGAACGGGCTGGAGGCGACGCGGGAGATCGTGGCGGCCGACACGGACGCGAAGGTGCTGGTCCTGACGACCTTCGACCTCGACGAGTACGTGTACCAGGCGCTGCGGGCCGGGGCCTCCGGGTTCCTGCTCAAGGACGCGTCGGCCCGTCAGCTGGCCGACGGGGTACGCGTGGTGGCGGCCGGTGAGGCGCTGCTGGCGCCGTCGGTGACCAAGCGGCTGATCGTGGAGTTCTCGAAGCTCGCCGAGACGCCGAAGCTCGCGGACCCGGCGGGCGTCGGCGAGTTGACGGAGCGGGAGAAGGAGGTGCTGGTGCTGATCGCGCAAGGGCTGTCCAACGGGGAGATAGCGAGCCGGCTGATCGTCGCGGAGTCCACGATCAAGACCCATGTGAGCCGGATCCTGGTGAAGCTCGGCCTGCGGGACCGCACCCAGGCGGCGGTGTTCGCCTACGAGACCCGGCTGGTGACCCCGGCATAGGGTGCGGGGATGGGCTTTGATCCGTGGGATGCCGCGTTCGTCGCCGATCCGTATCCGGCGTACCGGGAGTTGCGGGAGCAGGGGCGGGCGGTGTGGTGCGAGGCCACCGGGCAGTGGCTGGTGCCGCACTACGCCGATGTGAGTGCGCTGCTGCGGGACCGCCGGCTGGGGAGGACCTACCTGCACCGGTTTTCGCACGAGGAGTTCGGGCGGACCCCGCCGCCGGCCGAGCACGAGGCCTTCCACGTGCTCAACGGCAACGGGCTGCTGGACCTGGAGGATCCCGCGCACGCGCGGGTGCGCAGGCTGGTGGCGAAGGCCTTCACCCCGCGGACGGTGGAACGGCTCGTGCCCGCAGTGCAGCGGCTGGCCGGGGAGCTGGTGGGGCGGCTGCTGGCGGACGGTGGCGGGGATCTGCTCACGGCCGTCGCCGAGCCGCTGCCGGTGGCGGTGATCGCCGAGCTGCTGGGCGTCCCGGAGGCGGACCGGGGGCTGCTGCGGCCGTGGTCGGCGGACATCTGCGGGATGTTCGAGCTACGGCCGGACGAGCAGACGGCGGGGCGCGCGGTGCGGGCGAGCGTCGAGTTCAGCGCGTACCTGCGGGAGCTGATCGCCGAGCGGCGCGCACGCCCCGGTGAGGATTTGATCTCCGGGTTGATCGCTGCCCACGATGAGGAGGGCCGGCTCAGCGAGCAAGAGATGATCTCCACCTGCGTGCTCCTGCTGAACGCCGGGCACGAGGCGACCGTCAACACCACCGCCAACGGGTGGTGGGCACTGTTCCGCAACCCCGGCGAGCTCGCCGCGCTCCGCGCACGACACGATCCCGAAAAGTTGTCCACAGCTGTGGATGAACTCATGCGCTACGACACCCCCCTGCAGATGTTCGAGCGCTGGGTCCTCGACGACATCCGGATCGGGGACACCGACATCCCCCGCGGAGCCGAGGTCGCGCTGCTCTTCGGGTCCGCGAACCGCGATCCCGCGCGGTTCGGCGAACCCGACTCGCTGGACCTCGTACGGGCCGACAATCCGCACCTGAGCTTCGGGGCCGGGATCCACTACTGCCTGGGCGCGCCGCTGGCGCGCAGGGAGCTGGAGGCCTCCTTCGGGGCGCTGCTGGCAGACGGAGTCCCGCCCCTGCGGCTCGTCGAGGAGCCGCAGTGGCGGGACGGGTACGTGATCCGGGGGCTACGCGAACTGCTCGTGCAGTTCTAGGCCCTCTCGTCGAAGCCGTACCGGTCAGGCCTGCAGCCTCAGGCAACCAGGTCCCGGCGGCGCAGGGCGGCCAGCACAGCGCCGGTCAGGCCTGCGGCCTCAGGCGACCAGGTCCCGGCGGCGCAGGGCAGCCAGCCCGGCGCCCGTGAAGGCCACCGCCAGGGCGGTCAGGAGCAGCAGCGGGGTCCAGGTCAGTGCCTGCGCGCCCGGAAGCTTGGGCAGGTGGGCGAAGGGCGAGAGGCCGAGGACCGCCTGCGGGAGGTTCAGCGCCGGGCCGATCCAGCCCAGGGCCAGCGCGGTCCCGGCCACCGCCCAGGCGGCCACCGCGTACCTGGGAGCCACGCCGTACAGGAGGGCGGCCAGCGCCCCGATCACCCACACCGCCGGGAGCTGCGCGAGGGTGGCGCCCACTGCCGCGCCCACGTCCTCGCCGTGCCCGAGGCCCAGCCCGAGGCCGCCCAGCAGCAGGATCAGCGCCGAGCCGCCGAACGCGATGGCGAGGTGGCCGCCGGCCCAGCGCAGCCGGCCGACGGCGTTCGCGAGGAGCGGTTCGGCGCGCGCCGAGGTCTCCTCACCGTGCAGCCGCAGCACCGAGGAGACGATGTACAGCGCGGCGACCAGCCCCAGCAGCCCGGCCATCGCGGCGAGGAAGGCGTCGGTGAGCCCGCTCTGGCCGCCCATCCGCTCGATGATCTGACGGGTCTTCTCATTGCCGCCGACCACGTCGGCCGCGCCCTCCGCCATCCCGCCGAAGACGGCGCCGGCGATGAGGAAACCCGCACTCCAGCCGAACACGCTGCCGCGCTGCAGCCGCCAGGCCAAGGCACCCGCCGTGCCCAGGCGTCCATCGGCCGGCCCCGGCCGGGTCGGCAGGAAGCTCATGCCCAGGTCGCGGCGCCCGGCCAGGACGTACGCGGCGCCCCCCTGCGCCACGACGGCGACGGCGAGCAGCGCGAGCACCCACCAGCGCACCGATGCGAAGGCCCGTACGTTCTCCACCCAGCCGAGCGGCGAGAGCCAGGTCAGGGCCGACTCCCCGCCGGCGGTCCCGGCGTCGCCCGCCGCCCTCAGGACGAAGGCGGCGCCCAGCACGGCGGCCGCGATCCCCTTGGCGGCCCGGGCGCTCTCGGTCAGCTGGGCGGCGATGGCCGCCATGCCGGCGAAGAGCATCCCGGCGCCCGCGACAGCCAGTCCGAGGGCGAGCGCACCCGGCGCGCCCTGCCCCGCGAGCCCGCCCGCGACGAGCAGCGCGACGCACGCATTGGCCACGAGGGCGGCCAGCAGGGCCGCGGTCATCGGGGCCCGATGCCCCACCATCGCGGCGGAGAGCAGTTCCTGACGGCCCGTCTCCTCCTCTTCCCTGGTGTGCCGGATGACGATGATCAGGCTCATCACGGCCGCGAGGACGGCGCCGTAGACACCCATCCGCCAGGCGGTCAGGGCGCCGAGCGAGTCGCCGAAGACCGGCCCGTACATGGCGCGCATCGAACTGTTGGCGTTCATCGAGGCGGCGACCTCGGCGCGTTCGGCGGCGCTCCCGTACACGCTCCCGAGAGAGCCGGGCATGCTCACCACCAGCAGGCCTGTGACCAGGACCCACACCGGCATCATCACCCGGTCGCGGCGCAAGGCGAGCCGGAGCAGCACCCCGGTGCCCGCCAGTTGGTTCTTCATCGCGACGCCTCTTCGGTGTAGTGGCGCAGGAACAGCTCTTCGAGGGTGGGCGGGGTCGAGGTCAGCGACCGCACGCCCGATGCGGTCAGGGAGCGCAGGACGGCGTCCAGTTTGTCGGTGTCGGCCTGGAGCCGGACCTTCAGCCCCTGCACCTGCACGTCGTACACGCCGGGCAGGTGCGCGATGCCGTTCGGCGGGCCGGCCAGCTCGGCGCTGATCGACGTCCGGGTGAGGTGGCGCATGCCGGCGAGCGTGCCGGTCTCCACGGTGCGGCCCTTGCGGATGATGCTGACCCGGTCGCAAAGCGTCTCGACCTCGCTGAGGATGTGCGAGCTCAGCAGGATGGTGCGCCCTGCCGCACGTGCGTCGGCGACGCAGCCCTGGAAGACCTCCTCCATCAGCGGGTCGAGGCCGGAGGTGGGCTCGTCGAGGATGAGCAGTCCGGCGTCGGAGGCGAAGGCGGCGACGAGGGCGACCTTCTGCCGGTTGCCCTTGGAGTACGTACGCCCCTTCTTGGTCGGGTCCAGCTCGAACCGCTCGATCAGCTCGGCGCGGCGGGCCCGGTCGAGGCCTCCGCGCAGCCGTCCGTAGAGGTCTATGACCTCGCCGCCGGAGAGGTTGCGCCACAGGGTGACGTCGCCGGGTACGTAGGCGACGCGGCGGTGCAGGGCCACGGCGTCGGCCCAGGGATCGCCGCCGAGGAGTTCGGCGGTGCCGGAGTCGGCGCGCAGAAGACCCAGCAGGACCCGGATGGTCGTGGACTTGCCGGCGCCGTTGGGGCCGAGGAAGCCGTGGACCTCGCCGGTGGCGACCGAGAGGTCGAGTCCGTCCAGTGCGTGGGTGCGGCCGAACGTCTTGTGGAGTCCGGCGACGCTGATGGCCTTCGTCATGCTTCTGAACGTACGCTACTTTCACAAATTTGTGAAGCTCGGAAATCACGTAAAGTCGGGAGGGTGGCGGACGACATGGCGGTACCGGCAGTACGGAACGAGGAAGCGGTCTCGCGCTTCGTGGAGCGGTTCGCCGCGCAGCTGACCGAGGCGGGGATGCAGCGGATGGCCGCCCGGGTCTTCGCGCAGCTGCTGGCGAGCGACGAGGGCGCGATGACCTCGGCGGAACTGAGCGAGGCGCTGCAGATCAGCCCGGCGGCGGTGTCGGGGGCCGTGTCCTACCTGACCCAGGTCAACATGGTCAGCCGCGAGCGGGAACCGGGCTCGCGGCGGGACCGGTACGTGCTGCACAACGAGCTCTGGTACGAGACCTTCACCCGGCGGGACCAGGTGCTGACCCTGTGGGAGAAGACCCTTCGCGAGGGCGCGACGAGCCTCGGCTCCGACTCGCCGGCCGGGACGCGCATCGCCGAGACGGCCGCGTTCTTCGAGTTCATGCAGGGCGAGCTGCTGGGACTGATGGAGCGCTGGCGGGTCCACAAGGCCACCCTGGACCTCGGCCCGGGCAGGCGGCTGGACGCGGGCTAGACGGCCTGGGCGCCACGCCGCCGGCGAAGGGGCCGGACGCGCCCGAGGCGGCGGGCCGCCGGTGCCCAGAGCACGCCCCGGCTGTCGGCTCCCCCGCCCAGCCACACCTCGACGGTGTCCGGCGCCGGGGCGGTACGCGGCCACGGGCGCGGCGGCAGGACCCGTCGGCCCAGCAGGCCCGGGCTCAGCGCCGGGCCCGTGTCCGGGAGCACGACCGGGGGCCGCCACCGGGCCCTGACGACGACTGCCCGGTACGAGGTCCAGCGCGAGGCCGGGTCCCGCAGGACCCTGCCCGCCCGACGGACGGCGAGGAGCTCCCGTACCCCGAGCACCACGGGGCTCAGGAGCACCACCAGCGCCGCCGGCCGGGTGAGTACGGCCGCGACCACCGCCGGCCAGCAGAAGACCGGCAGCAGGCAGAGCAGCAGCCCGTCCCGCCCCCAGTCGGCGAGCGCGTCGCCCATCGCCGCCTCACCCGGCACCGCCTCCCGCGTCACCGCCTCACTCGGCACCGCCACACCCCTCAACGCCTCCCGCGTCACCGCCTCGCCCGGCACCGCCACACCCCTCAACGCCACACCCTCAACGCCTCACCCAGCACCGCCACACCGCTCAGCGCCTCGCGCGTCACCGGGGCAGCGTGAGCGTCCATGCCGCCGGGTGCAGGGTCCACGTACGGCGGCGCACGGGCCCGGTCACCGCCGCGTCCGCCCGGTAGCGGAAGTCCGCGCCCGACACTGTGACCGTCTTCGCCCGGGCCGTCACCTCCGTGCCCGCGCCGGCACCGGTACGGACGACGACCTCCGCCAGGCCGCCGTCACTCCCCAGGGCCACCGAGACCTCCTCGACGGGCCGGTCCACATCCGCCAGGACCGCCCCGTCCGCCTCCACCCGCAGCCGAAGCCGGCCCGCGCCGCCGCCCGGCCCCGCCGGACGGACCAGCGTCCGTACCAGCGAGCGGTACGCGGTCCACACGGACGGCCCGGCCGGCGGTCTGACCCCCCGCAGCGGCGGGATCCGCAGTCCGCCCAGGACCACCCCGTCGCTGTCGTCCACCAGCATGTCGCACCACCGCGGCGCCCCCTCCAGAACCGTTCGCGCCCCGGACACCGTGGACAGCGGCACACCGAGCGACCTGGCCAGTACCAAGGACCCCGGAGGCCCCACCGGCACCAGTGAAAGGGCGCCCTCGGCCAGCCCCCGCTCCCGGTGCAGCAGCCCCACGGCGCGCGCCAGGGCCCGGTCGTCGCCCACGATCACCAGCCGCCGTTGACCCCGGCGGGCGAGAGCCCGCGCGAATTCCTCCTGCGAATCGGGGAGGCAGATTTTCGCCGCCGCTCCCGCTGACAACACATCTTTCGCGATCCGCACGGACTCGCCGTCAAGACGGCGGGCGACCGGGTCAACGAGCACGAGCAGGCCGCCTACCGGCGCGCCCGCGTGGCTCATGGTGGGCTCTGGAGCCGACACCTCGGTCCTTCCTCGGGTAGCATCTTTGTGCAAGAGGCCCTTGCGCTATTGCGCCAGGGCCTTCGTCTATTCCGGGGTACCGGTCCGACGGCTCAGCCTGCGGTGTACATCGTCGTACGCCCCCTGACCTTGGACATGCCCCATCCGGAAGAGGTGTACGCCTGTGCCCGCTCTTGTGCTGCTCGGAGCTCAGTGGGGTGACGAGGGCAAGGGAAAGGCCACCGACCTGCTCGGTGGATCCGTTGACTATGTAGTGCGCTACCAGGGTGGCAACAACGCCGGCCACACGGTCGTCGTCGGCGACCAGAAGTACGCGCTGCACCTTCTCCCGTCCGGCATCCTCTCGCCCGGATGCACCCCGGTCATCGGTAACGGCGTCGTCGTCGACCCGGCTGTCCTGCTCTCCGAGCTGCGCGGCCTGAACGAGCGCGGCATCGACACCTCCAAGCTGCTCATCAGCGGCAACGCGCACCTGATCACGCCGTACAACGTCACCCTCGACAAGGTCGGCGAGCGCTTCCTCGGCAAGCGCAAGATCGGTACGACCGGTCGCGGCATCGGTCCCACCTACGCGGACAAGATCAACCGCATCGGCATCCGGGTCCAGGACCTCTACGACGAGTCGATCCTCACCCAGAAGGTCGAAGCGGCCCTCGAAGGCAAGAACCAGCTCCTCGCGAAGCTGTACAACCGCCGCGCGATCGATGCCGCCGCGATCGTGGAGGAGATGCTCCAGTACGCGGAGCAGATCAAGCCGTTCGTCGCCGACACCACCCTGATCCTCAACAACGCGCTCGACGAGAACAAGGTCGTGCTCTTCGAGGGCGGCCAGGGCACCCTGCTCGACGTCGACCACGGCACGTACCCCTTCGTCACCTCGTCGAACCCGACCGCGGGCGGCGCCTGCACCGGCACCGGCGTGGGCCCGACGAAGATCAGCCGTGTGATCGGCATCCTGAAGGCCTACACCACGCGTGTGGGTGCGGGTCCGTTCCCGACCGAGCTGTTCGACCAGGACGGCGAGGACCTGCGCCGTATCGGCGGCGAGCGCGGCGTGACCACCGGCCGTGACCGCCGCTGCGGCTGGTTCGACGCGCCGATCGCGCGCTACGCCACCCGCGTGAACGGCCTGACGGACTTCTTCCTCACCAAGCTGGACGTGCTGACCGGCTGGGAGCAGATCCCGGTCTGCGTCGCGTACGAGATCGACGGCAAGCGCGTCGAGGAGCTCCCGTACTCGCAGACGGACTTCCACCACGCGAAGCCGATCTACGAATACCTCCCCGGCTGGTCCGAGGACATCACCAAGGCGAAGACCTTCGAGGATCTCCCGGCGAACGCCCAGGCGTACGTCAAGGCCCTGGAGGAGATGTCGGGCGCCCCGATCTCCGCCATCGGCGTCGGCCCCGGCCGTACCGAGACCATCGAGATCAACTCGTTCCTCTAGGCAGCTCGCCCGAAGGGGCGGCAGGCGCACCCGCGCCCGCCGCCCCTTCGGCGTTCCGGGACACCGCGAAAAGAAACTTTCCGCTGCCGGTCACATCCGGGCGCGCCCGTCCGTCAGTGCTGTGAAGACACCGGACTGAAGGAGAGCAGCCATGACGAACACCTCCGCCCCGGCGGGGGCGCCCATCTCGCGGATGCCCAACCCGGCCGAATTCGTCCCCGAAATGAGCGACATCAGCGCCGCCCTCTTCCGGGCGACGGGCAACCGCTCGGTGCCGCGCAAGACGATCAGCCTCGTGCACCTGCGCGCCGGCCAGATCGTCAGGAACACCTACCTGACCATCCTGAACACCGCGTTCCTCCGCAAGCTCGGGGAGACCGAGGAGCGCATCACCGCCGTCTCGTCCTGGCAGGACGCCCCCTACTTCACCGAGGCCGAGCGCGCAGCCCTCGCCCTGGTGGAGGCCACCCTCCAGCCCGCCCCGTACGGCAAGGAGCGCGTCTCCGACGAGCTGTACGCCGAGGTGGCGCAGCACTACGACGAGAAGGCGCTGGCCACACTCACCATCGCGATCGGTCAGATCAACTTCTTCATCGCCCTCGCCGTCATCGGCAAGCCGCAGCCGGTGAGCTCGCTGGCCGGCGAGCAGTGGGACTGAGGCCGCGGAACGCGGAAGGGGCGGTGCGCCGTCCGGCACACCGCCCCTTCCGCGGAGTACCCGCGCACCCGCCGGTGGATCAGTCGGTCTGGTAGTAGGCGAGCAGGTCGACGAGCAGGTCGGTGTCCTCCCAGCCCTGGTTCCAGAAGTCGATCATGCCGCCCTTTCCCCCGGGCGTCTGCGCCACGTTCGCAACGGTCGCGCCCGCCGTCCAGTTCAGGGCCGAGGAGACGGGCCGCTGCGGCGTGACCGCGGTCCCGTTCTGGTAGTCGGACCAGAAGTTCGGGTCGGGGGCGACCGACAGGAAGCCCGCGCCGCGCGTGTTGGTCACCGTGGTGTTCAGCACCCAGCCGTCGACATGGGGGGTCGTCGTATCGCCCTCGAACCGCAGGGGAAGGACCGAACGGGCCGGCAGCGGGCCGGCCTTGCGGCCCCAGCTGTCTTTGCGGGAGTCCAGGACCCGGAACGGAATCCCGTGGGCCACGAGGGCCGACCGGCTGTCGGCGCTGTAGTAGCCGACGACGTCGACCACCACGTCGGCCGGGTCCCAGCTGCCGTTGCGTACGTTGATCTTTCCGTCGGGTCCGATCGGCACGACCGCCGCGTTGGCGACCGTCTGACCGGCGGTGAAGTTCACGTTCGACGTGACCGGAGCCGCCTTCCCGCTGGGGTAGGCGGTCAGGTGGCCGGCCGACCGCGGGTTGGTGGCGGTCAGGTTGAGCGCCACCGCGGTGGCGCCCTTCGGTACGCCCCCGCGCCCGGCGATCTCGATGCCGAAGCTCGTCTGCCCGGCGACCTGGCCCTTCGCCGCGCCCAGGCCCTCGCGGGTGTCCACGGCGCGGGTCGGGGTCAGCGAGTTGTAGCCGTTGGCGGGCGCCGGCGTGAAGTAACCGGTGACGTCCGCGACCAGGTCGACCGACTCCCAGCCGCCGTTGAAGAGGTGCACGTACCCGTCCTCGCCGACCGCGTCGATCACCAGGTTCGGGACGGTCTGGCCCGCGACGAAGTTCAGGTTCGACGTCTCGGCGCCTTCGGCCAGGTCCTTCTCGGACTGGACCGAGATGTGGCCCGGTCCCGTGGCGTTGGTGACGGTGACGTTGAGGGCGACCGCGGAGGCGCCGGCGGGGACGTCGGCGGCGCCCGCGACCTTGAGGGCCACCGAGCTGCGCGGGCCGACCTTGGCCTTCGCGGCGCCGATGCCCTCGCGGGTGTCCAGCAGCCGGGTGGGCGCGTGCGGGGTGAACTCGGCACCCAGGGTCGTGAACCTGAGCTCGTTCACCGCCTCGACGCCGTTCGTGGTGTCCTTCACCGTGACCTTGACGTCGTACGAGCCGAGCACGGCGTACTTGTGCTTGGTGTACCGGAGGTCGGAGCCGAAGCCGCCAACGGTGGCGGCGAACTTGTCCGTGGTCCCGTCGCCCCAGGCGATGGTGACGTCGAGTGCGGCGTCGTCCCAGGGGATGATGATGGTCCGCAGATCGATCGCATGCGCGCCGCTGCTCGTGGCGTCCAGGCTGATCGACACACGCGAGCTGTCCTGCGCGCCCTGCGTGCTTTGCGCGCCCTGCGCCCGCGCGGTCCCGCCGCTACGGTCGCCGGACTTCGGCGTGACCACCGTACGGTCCGCAGGGCTGCTGAAGGTCTTGCCCTTGAACGCCCCTGCCGCATCCGCGGTGGCCCCGGTCGCGGCCACCCCCTGAGCGGCGGGAGCCACGGGACCCGGACCCACCGCCCGGGCGACGCCGGGTATGAGCCCCACACCCGCCGCCACGAGGGCAGCGGAAACTACGAGTCGGCGATTGCGCACCGGCCCCCCATTTTCTGTTCCTTGTTCCTGACTGTGCAAATGGAACAGCGCCCCGGGGCCGGCCTTGGCGGCCGGGCCCGGGGCGCTGGAAGCCGACTACAGGGTGTCGTAGTAGCCGAAGATGTCGACTATCAGGTCGGCGTCGTCCCAGCCCATGTTCCAGAAGTCGACGATGCCGTGGGTGCCGGCGCTCGCCTGGACCAGGTTCGGGACGGTCTTGCCGACCGTCCAGTTCAGGGCGGAGGCAGTGGGCTCCTCCGGCCAGACCGCGGTGCCGTTGTCGTACTGGTCCCACGAGTTCGGGTCCGGGGTGACCGACAGGAAGCCGTCGCCGCGCGTGTTGGTGACCGTGGTGTTGAACACGAATCCGGTGACACCGACCGGGTTGGTGAACGGCCGCATGTAGACGTAGCCACGGCCCTCTAGCGGGCCGTAGCCCCAGTTCGCGTCGTCGCGGGTGTCGAGCATCCGGCCCGGCGCCGTGGGCATGAAGGCGCCCGAGCTCTCGTTGGTGTAGAAGCCGACGACGTCGACGATGACGTCGGTCCCGGCCCACGCACCGTTGCGGACGTTGATCTTGCCGTCGGCGCCGACCGGCACGATCACCGAGTTGGCGATCGTCTGACCGGCCGTGAAGTTCACGCTGGACGTGGACGGCGCCGCCTGACCGCTCGGGAACACGGTCAGGTGACCGGCCTCCTTCGGGTTGGTGACCGTCACGTTCAGCGCCACCGCGCTGATGCCCTTCCAGACACCGTTGCGGCCGGCCATCTGCACGCTGAACGTGCCCTGCCCGGCGAGCTGGCCCTGGGCCGTGCCGGTGCCGTCACGGGTGTCGACGGCGCGGACCGGAGCCAGCGGGTTGTAGCCGCTGGACGCCTTGTGGCTGAAGTAGCCGGTGACGTCGGCGATCACGTCGATCCAATCCCAGCCGCCGTTGTACAGCTCCACGTAGCCGTCCTCGCCGACCGGCACGATCACCAGGTTCGGCACGGTCTGGCCGGCGACGAAGTTGACGTTCGAGCTGATCGGCCGCGCGCCGCCCGACGGGTACGCGGTGACGTGCCCGGCGCTGTTGGCGTTGGTGACGGTGACGTTGAGGACGACCGCGGTGACCCCGGCGGGGATGCCGCCGTTGCCGCCGACCTTCAGGCGGGTCGTGCCGTACCCGGCGACCTTGCCCTTCGGGACACCGATTCCGCTACGGGTGTCCAGGAGGCGGGTCGGCCCGTACGGGGTGAAGTCCGAGCCCGGCGTCACGACGCCCAGCTGGTTGACGGCCTGCGTGTTGTTCGCGGCGTCCACCACGGTGACCGTGACGGTGTACTGGCCGACCTCGGCGTACGAGTGCTGCCGGGCGACCTGGCCGGAGCCCTGGGCGGTGGCCTTGGTCTCGGTCCCGTCGCCCCAGGCGATGGTGATGTCGAGCGCGGCGGGCGCGCTCGTGATCGTGGACGTCACCTCGACCCCGTGGGCGCTCGTGCCCTTGCCCTGGAGACCGACCGCGAGGGTCGGGTTGTCCGCGGCGGCCTGCGCCTGCGGGGCGGCGGCGGCCTTGTTGCCGGCCGCCGGGATGCTCTGCCGGACCGTACGGTCGGCAGGGCTGGTGAAGCTCTTGAAGTTGGACGCCGCGGCCTTCTTCAGGTCGCCGGCGGGTGCGGACACGCCGTGCGTGCCCGGCTTGACCGGGTCGGCCGCGTGGGCCGCACTCGGGATGAAACCAACGCTGGCCGCGACGATGGCGGCAGCGGACATTACGAGACGGCGACTACGCACCGGCCCCCCCATTTTTTGTTTTTGAACGCGCTCAGGGTGAATCCCGATCAGAGTACATAGCCTTTCGGCGGTTCTCATGCGGGTATCGCCTGAGCTGGGGGCGGTTGGCCCGTATCTGCCCTGGACTGACCCTTTCCGGGCAGCCGGGCTCTACCAGGCGAGCTGCGAGATCTCCTCCGAGACCACCGCGCACGCGTCCGCCGCCGGGTCGATGAGCGGGAAGTGGCCGACCCCGTCCAGCAGCGTCAGCCCGACCATCTCCCCCGCCCGCGCGGCGGCGGCCACGTACGCCTCCGCCACCTGCTGCGGGACCACGATGTCGTCGCGGCCCTGCACCACCGCGGTGGCGATGCCCGTCGGGAGCAGGGCCGCCGGATCGGCGAAGGGGAGGCGGGCCTCGAAGTGCTCCGGGCCGCCGAGCAGCTGCGCGCTCGCGCCCCCGCAGACACCCAGCTCCTCCGCCACCGCGAAGTCCGCGATCGGGGCCAGTGCGACCACCCCGCGCAGCGGCGGCGGGGCGGACAGCCGCCAGGGGGACCCGTACGGCAGCACGTGCCGGGCCGCGGCCCACAGCGCGAGGTGACCGCCGGCCGAGTGACCGGTGACGACCACGCGGCGGAGGTCGGCCCGCGGCAGCGCGGCGGCGGCGAGCCCCGGGAGCGCGTCCAGCGCCGCGGCGACGTCGTCGAAGGTCTCCGGCCAGCGCCCGGCGACCGGGCTCCCGGCCTTCTGGTGCGGAAGGGAACGGCCGCGCCGGTACTCGACGTTGGCGACCGCGAAACCCTGCCTGGCCAGGAAGCCGGCGAAGGGGGTGACGTGCCGGCGGTCGTACGGGGCCCGCCACGCGCCGCCGTGCAGGACGACGACGAGGGGGACCGGGCCCTGGGCCTCGCCGCGCGGGGCGTAGAAGTCGACGACCTGGTCGGGGTGCTCCCCGTACGCGGCGCTCGTGTCCGGCGTGACGGCCGGATGGGAGAAGGCCGAGGCGGCCTCGGCGGCGTCCCGTTCCACTGCGGCGGGGTCCGTCATCGGCTCAACCTCTCGGTAACGCGTGGGACAGCGGGGGCAGATGTTCCGGTGGTCCGGCAGAGCGGGACCGTATCAGTCTGGAACGAGGCATTCCGTGCGGGGCCCGGGATACGCCGGAGCGGGCGGAGCCGTAGCCCCGCCCGCCCGGTGATGTGACGTTTCGCTACGGGGTCACCCGAAAATGTGACCCAGCGTGCGCGCCGCGCGTTCGGCGTCGGCGAAACCGACGTAGAGCGGGGTGAAGCCGAAGCGCAGGACGTCAGGGGCGCGGAAGTCGCCGATGACGCCCCTCTCGATGAGTTCCCGCATGACCTCGCGGGCGTTTTCGGTGCGCAGCGAGACCTGGCTGCCGCGGCGGTCGTGCTCGGCCGGGGTGACCGGCTCGACCCGGCCCCCGGGGACGTACGCCGCCACGCATTCGAGGAAGAAGTCGGTCAGGGCGAGGGACTTGGCCCGTACGGCTTCGACGGACACGCCGTCCCAGGCGTCGAGCGACGCCTCCAGGGCCAGCATGGACAGGATGTCCGGGGTCCCGACGCGGCCGCGCCGCACGCCGTCGACCGGGGTGAACTCCGAGGTCATGGCGAAGGGGTCGGCGTGGCCGTTCCAGCCGGGCAGGGGGGAGTCGAAGGCGGCCTGGTGGCGATCGGCGATGTAGAGGTACGCGGGGGAGCCGGGGCCGCCGTTGAGGTACTTGTACGTGCAGCCGACCGCGAGGTCGACGGCGTGCGCGTCGAGGCCGACGGGGAGGGCGCCGGCGGAGTGGCACAGGTCCCAGACCATGATCGCCCCGGCGGCGTGCGCGGCCGCGGTGAGGGCGGGGAGGTCGTGGAGCCGGCCCGAGCGGTAGTCGACGTGGTTGAGGAGGATGACGGCGGTGTCCGCGTCCACCGCCTCCGCCGCGTGCGCGGGATCCACCGGGGTGACGGTCAGACCGGTCATCCGGGCCGCCGAGGCGGCGATGTAACCGTCGGTGGGGAAGGTGGCGGCGTCGACCAGCATCTTCGTCCGGCCGGGGGCCGCCAGCCGGGCGGCGCCGACCAGGGCCTTGAAGAGGTTGACGCTGGTGGAGTCGCCGACGACCACCTGGCCCGGGGCCGCGCCGAGGAGGGGGGCGATCTTGTCGCCGATCCGCTCGGGGGCGGTCCACCAGTCGCTCTCGTCCCAGGACCGGATGAGGAGCTCGCCCCACTGCCGCGTGACGACGTCGGCTGTGGTCTGCGCGACGGTCGCCGGGAGCGCGCCGAGGGAGTTGCCGTCCAGGTAGACGACTCCCCCGGGGAGGGTGAAGCGGTCGCGGAGCTTGCCGAGCTCGTCGGCGGCGTCGAGGGCCGCGGCGCGGGCCTCGAGGTCCGGTATCTGCACCGGGGTCGGGGTCGGCTCAGACATGGCTGCGGGCCGTCCAGAGCTCCGGGAAGACGTTCTTCGTGGCGCGCTTCTCCAGCCAGGTCACGCCGGCCGATCCACCCGTGCCGGTCTTCGCGCCCATCGCGCGGCGGGTGGCCACCAGGTGGTCGTTGCGCCAGCGCCAGACGAGCTCGGCGACGTCCGTGAGCACCTCGCCCAGGCGGTGGAGGTCCAGGTGCTCGTCCGGGGCGGCGTACAGGCCCGTCCAGACGGCCTCGACCTCGGCCGAAGCTTCGTAGCGCTGCGAGAGGTCGCGGTCCAGGACCGCGT
This sequence comes from Streptomyces sp. NPDC048269, assembly GCF_040652395.1. Lineage (NCBI taxonomy): Bacteria > Bacillati > Actinomycetota > Actinomycetes > Kitasatosporales > Streptomycetaceae > Streptomyces > Streptomyces sp. NPDC048269. The sequence goes on along the minus strand of NZ_JBEZLW010000009.1, from coordinate 32,794 downwards.
CCGGGACCGGGAAGCCGCGGCGGGCCAGGAGGCGCAGGACCTCGTCGTAGAGGCTGGGCTCGTGGAGGGCCTTCTCCAGCTCCGCGTGGACGCGCGGGGCGCCGCGGTGCGGGACCAGCATGGAGGAGGACTTCTCACCGAGCAGGAACTCCATCCGGCGGTACATCGCCGACTGGAAACCGGAACCTTCGCCGAGTGCGGCGCGGTAGGCGTTGAACTGCCCCGGAGTGAGCTGGGCGAGCGGGCGCCAGGAGGCATTGAGGGCCTCCAGCTCACGGAGGGATCGTTTCAGCGCGTCCATCGCGACCGGGATGCGGTCCTCGCGCAGCGCCTTCGCGGCGGTTTCCCACTCGTGGACGATGACGGTGAACCACAGCTCCATGACCTGGGTCGTGACCAGGAAGACCATCTCGCCCGGGTCGTCCGAGCGGAGGTGCTGGAGGTGGGTGAGGACGTCCGCCTGGACGTAGTCCTCGTAAGGGGTCGTGCCGTCGAAGTCGAGGTTCGGGGTGTCCGAACCGGCTCCGGAGGCATCAAGGGTGTTCGACATCGCTGTCTCCTCGACACGTGCTTCCGGGTAGCGGTCCGCTCCTTCCGTGAGGTGAGTGGAGCCCCGGTCCCCTGCCCGCATCATAGGACCCGCTCGGGGCGGGGCTCCAGCGGGGAGTGACGCAGGTCACGTCCCCGCCATGGCGTGCCGCGTCGCGCCTCAGGCGTTCAGCGCGTCCGCCGCCGTCGGGGAGGAGTCGCGCAGGAAGGTCGAGCAGCGCTCGTGCTCCTCCTTCTCGCCGATCGCCTCGGCGGCGCGGGCCAGGGCGTGCAGGGCGCGGAGGAAGCCGCGGTTCGGCTCGTGCTCCCACGGGACCGGACCGTGGCCCTTCCAGCCGGCGCGGCGCAGGGCGTCGAGGCCGCGGTGGTAGCCCGTACGGGCGTACGCGTACGACTCGACCGTGCGGCCGGCCGCGAAGGCCTCGTCGGCGAGGGTCGCCCAGGCTAGGGACGAGGTGGGGTGCGCGGCGGCCACCTCGACGGCGGGGGTGCCTGCGGCCAGGGCCTCGCGGCCGGGCTCGTCGGGGAGATGGGTGGGGGCGGGGCCCCCGAGGAGGTTCTGGTGAATGGACATGCCCCCAGTCTGCCGGGCCCGGTGGTGGGCGCCCCACCACCCGGCGGCTCAGGCGTGTGCCCGGCGCACCTCCCCGCGGCGGGGTCCCGGGGCCGAGGGTGGGGGTGCAGACGACGAAGGGGGCAAGTCGTGAACACCAGCACCCGGCGACGCGATCCGGTCGACGAGGCGGCCGAGGAGCTGTGCGAGGCGGTGCTCGGCTCGCTGCGGCGCAGCGATCAGCGGGCGAGGGGGCGCCAGTACGTGCGCGGGCTGCTCGCCACCGAGGGCCGCAAGTCGATCCGCAACATCGCCCAGCAGCTCGGCGGTCCCGCGGCCGAGCAGAACCTCCACCACTTCATCGCCGGTTCCACCTGGGACTGGCAGCCCGTCCGTACCGCGCTGTCGCGCTACCTGGAGGAGTCCACCCCGCTCACGGCGTGGGTCGCCCAGCCCATGGCGTTCCCCAAGGGCGGCGAGCATTCGGTGGGTGCCGGACACCGCTTCGACCCGCACCGGGGTCAGATGTTCCGCGGCCAGCAGGCCTTCGGGATCTGGTTCACGTCGGCGGGCGTCAACACCCCGGTGGGCTGGCGGCTGTTCCTGCCGTCGGAGGATGCGGAAGAGTCGTACGAGGAGTGCGCGGTCACCGGTGTCCTGGACACCGTGCGCCAGTGCCGGATGCCCTCGCGGCCGGTCGTCCTCGACGTCCGCGGCATCGGCACCCGCTCCACGATGAACCGTTTCCACGAGGCCGGGCTGCCGGTACTGGCCCGGATCGGCGCGAGCGCCCGGCTGCTGGTCACGGACCCGGCCCTGCCGGGGTACGGCGCGGGGGCGGCGGGCGCTCGGGACATCCTGCAGAGCGTCAGGGGGCTGCGGGTCCCGGTGGAGTGGCCGGACCCCTCGCACCCCGGCGCCCGGCGCACCTCGCTGGTGGCCGCGGTCCGCGTGATGATGCCGGACCCGTCGCCGGTGCGCCGGCGGGAGCTGCTGCTGTTCGGGGAGTGGACCGATCCCCGCCGGCCGCCGGCGCGGCTGTGGATGACGGACCTGACCCGGCTGGCTCCGGCCGCGGTCCTGCGGCTGACGAAGCAGGCGCGGCGCGTGTCGGCGGTGGCCTCGGCGGCGAGCGTGCGGGAGGTCGGGCTGCGGGACTTCGGCGGGCGCTCGCTGTCCGGCTGGCACCGGCACGTCACGATGGCCTCGGTGGCCCATGCGGCCCGCTGCCTGGGCACACGCGTGAGCCGTGCGGGCGAGTTGCCCGACCCCGCCCCTTCCCGAAACCATGGGCCCCGCCGGCCAGCCGGACTGTGACGACACGACCCTAGACCTCGGCCTCGGCCTCGTCCGCCGGGCTGCCGCGGAGGACCCCGCGGGCCTTGCGGAGGCGGAGGGCCATCTGGATCTCCAGCGCGCGGGCGGGCTTCTGCCAGCCCTCGCCCAGCAGCTCCGTTGTCCGCTCCAGGCGCCGCGACACGGTGTTGGGGTGCACGTGCAACGCCTCGGCGGCGTGGGTGGGGCTGGCGCCGGAGTCGAAGTACGCCTCCAGGGTGCGCGTGAGGTCCGTGAGCCGCGTCGCGTCGTACTCCACGACCGGCCCGATCGTCGAGGCGACGAACGCGTCCACGTCATGGTTCGCGGACAACAGCAGCCCCAGGAATCCCAGTTCGTGCAGCGACGCCGTCCCGCCCACCCCGCCCAGCGCCGTCAGCGCGTCCAGGCAGCGCGCGGCCTCCCCGTAGACGCCCGCCACGGCCGAGGCGCCCTCGGCGGGGCCCGCCGCGCCGGTGGACACCGGATGGCCGAGCAGAGGCGAGAGCTTCGCCGAGACCTCCCGGGCCACGGCCGAGGCGTCCGTCCCCGGCAGCAACAGCACGACGCATCCGCGCCGTACGCCCTTGAGGCCGCCGCACCGGTACGCGTACGAACCCGCCCAGGCCACCGCCTTGCCCAGCTCCCCGCCCTCGGGCCGGGCCACGACCACCACGTGCGGCACGTCGAGGTCGATGCCGAGCCGCCGGGTCCGCTCGCGCAGGTGCAGGTCGGAGCGGTGCGGCCGGTCCAGCAGGTCCTGGAGCAGCTCCTCGTGGACCGGTCCCTCGGCGGCCGCCGTGCCCCGCTGGATCAGCAGGAGCGCGGCCACCGACTGGGCCGCCAGTTCCAGCAGCCGTACGTCCTCGTCCGTGAGCGGCGCGGAGGCGCGCAGCACCAGCACCCCGAGGTCCTCGGCCCCGGCGATCACCGGCGCCACCCACGTGTCGCCCGGCAGCGGGACCGGCACCCGCCCGGTGTGCGCCAGCAGGGCGGCCCGGGCGACGGCCTCCTCGGCCTCCTCGTCCAGGTCGGGCATCCCGTCGGCATCGGTCAGCGGCCGCCCGCCCGGGTCCCGTACCTGGAGTACGCCGTCCAGCGCGTCGGCGGCGGCCCGAGCGACGGTGGACAGCCGGGCCCCGTCCAGCACCAGCCGGACCAGCCGGGCGTGACAGTCCCACAGGTACCGGACGCGGGTCAGCGCGGTATTGGTCGCGGAGCCGAACCGCTCCAGCTCGGTGACCTCGTCGCGGGTGCGCTCCAGCAGGCCGGCCTGCTGGATGGCCAGCGCCGCGAGGTCCGCGAGGGAGAGCAGCACCCCGATCTCGTCCGGGCTGAAGTGCCGCACCTGGCGGTCCGCGCCGTACAGGGCGCCCAGGGTGGAGTCCCCGTGCCGCAACGGGACCGCGATGATCGCGCGCAGGCCCTCGGCGCGCACCACGGCGTCGATGCCGGGGCCGTGCGGGAAGGAGTCGTCTTCGAGGTAGTCGGCGCTCCACATGGGTGCGCGGCGCTCCTGGGCGAGGCGGCCCAGGCCCTGGCCGGTGCCGAGTTCGAGACCGGCGGCGAGGGCGGTGGTCTCGCCCTCGGCGGTACGGACGTACGAGGTGCCGTCCTGGCGCCGCAGGCTCACGTACGCCATGTCGAAGGTCAGCAGCCGGCGGGCCCGGCGGGCGATCACCCGCAGTACGGTGTCGAGGTCGTACGGCGAGGTCAGGTCGTGGGCGGTGTCCACGAGCGCGGCGAGGGCGGCCTCCCGTGCGCGGCCGCGGTCCGCGACGGCCTGGACGGTGCGGGCGAGTCCGACGGCCTTGGCGAGTTCGGCGAGCCGGGCCTCGTCGGCGCCGGCCAGGCGGGCCTCGTGCAGCAGGCCGTCGATGCGGGCGGCCGGGGCCTCCTGGGCGAGGAGTTCCAGCACGGCGAGTGGGCCGCTCGCGTCGTCCCAGGTCATCTCCCTTGTCCCCCTTGGTTCTCGGTCGGCCAGGGGTCAAGTGTGGCTGAGGGTGTCGCCGTACAGACGCGGGAGCGGGGCGAGCGCGGGCAGGGCCACGGCCGTGCCCCAGCCGATGAGGGAGGGGAGGGCCGCCGAACGGGGCCCGAGGGAGGTCCACATGAGGCGCTGGGGCCTGGCTCCCGCGGCGGCCAGGGCGCGCCAGCGCCCGGTGGCCAGGATGCGGTCCTGGCGGGCGTAGAGCAGGCGGGCCGTGCCGATCGCAGTGTCGCCGAGCTCACGGATCGGGACTCCCGCGTAGGAGGGAATCGCCGCCAGGTCCAGGCCGCGGTCCTGGGCGCGTTCGAGCCCGCTCAGCCAGGCCTCCAGGACCGCCTCGTACGCGGACGGTCCGCGCACCGGGCCGGTGCACCCCGGTCCCCTCCCCCAGCAGCCGCGCGGCGGATTCCAGTCCGGGCGGGGTGGCGGGGAGGACTACCAGCAGGTTGCCGCGGCGCAGCCGGGCGAGCAGCCCGGCGGCGGTTCCGTAGCCGGGATCGGGCGGCGGCATGGCCACCAGGCCTCCGAGCGGACGCAGTTCGTCGCAGGCGCGGGCCGCCCGACCGGGTCGCAGGTGGCCGGCAGCAGGCCCCGTACGCCCGGGACGGTCGCGGCCGGGACGGGTGCGGCGGGGAGGGATGCGGCGGGGACTTCGAGCCAGGGCTCACTCCCTCGGAGACCAGGACGTCGGTCGCGCTCATGTCCCGGGAGTGTGCCGCGCCCCGGCGGGACGGTCACGAAAGGGACGAACAGCGTGTCAACTCGCGGGCCGGGACGGCCTGTCCGACCGCACCGCGGCCCATATCGGCCGCTTCTCCGTATCCTCGGTATGTTTTGACCCGGGCCAGGGTCCGCGGCACCCCGCGGGGCCCGCGACCGAGTGACAGTTCGGCCAGCCCGGAGGGCAGCTCGCGGTGTCGGCCGAGCGCCAGTTCGGCCTCCACCCACTGCTCGACGACCGCTTCCCGGGTGGCCTCCAGGCCGGCGATCCGCTCGGTGAGCCGCGGGCCGGGGGTCACCCCGCCGAACGCCGGACCCGTCCAGAGCCGGAGTGCTCCGCGCAGTCGCCGGGCTGCCGTCTCGTAGTCCGTGCGGGCCATCGCGCGGTATCCCGCGCCCGCCTCGCGGGCGAATTCGTGCAGGTCACAGCGGCCGCCGCCGGTGTCGAGGAGATAGCCTCCGGGAGTTTGGACGAGGATGGTCTCGGCCGTGCGGCGCCCTCCCGGGGCGACGGCGTCGGCCAGCCGCTCGCGCAGCCGGCGGACACAGTCGTGCAGCTCCGACCTCGTGTGCTCCGGCGGTACGTGTGCCGCGAGCTCCGTGGCGAGTACGGCGACGGGGACCACCTGGTCGGCGTGGGCGGCGAGCAGTGCCAGGACCTGCCGCGCGGGCGGCGCGGCGGGCGCGATGGGCACACCGTTCTCCAGGACGTTCAGTCCACCGAGTACGTCGATGTCCACAGTCTTCCCCCCCCGGGCGACGCGTCGCGGAGCCCGGTCGGCGCGAACTCCACCGAGAAAAAGCATACTTGGGATTTTGTTTCGCGCCACTGACCCCCACGGATCAGCGGTCAGCCGGTCAGTGGTCAGTGGTCAGCAGGGAGTCCGAACAGTCGCACAAGTGCGCCCCACCGGAGCCGTGCAGCGCCCTGCCTCCCCGCCCGGGCGCGGTGTCGAGCCGGATCGCCACGGCCGAGACCACCAGGCTCGGCATCACACTCGTGTAGAGCGCCGAAACCTCCTGGTCCAGGTCGAGCCCGAGCGTCTGCGACATGACGTTGAGCCCCGCGAAGGCGCCGACCACCAGCCGCGACGGTCCTGCCGGATCCACGTGCGCGAGCAGCTCGCCCCGCTCCTTCGCCTCCACCATCAGGGCGGTGTGCATGTCGATCCACCCCTGGTAGGGCGCGGCCCGGTCCAGCGCCCGGCCGTTCTGCTCCAGGGTGAGCCGGGCGCTGGCGCGCATCAGCACGTCGTGCCGGAGTCGGTGCGAGAAGATCATGCCGATGTCGACGAACTGCTGCGCCCTGAACTCCTGTGGGGTGAAAGCCGGTTCCCTGCCCACCTGGGCGTCGATCACGGCCTGCGCCAGGTCTTCCTTCGAGTCGAAGTGGAAGTAGAGCGCGCCCTTGGTGACGTTGGCGATCGCGACGATGTCCGAGAGCTTGGCCGCGTCGTACCCGCGGTCCTCGAACACCGCGCCGGCGGCTTCCAGAATGGCCTGGCGGGTGCGCACCGCGCGGTCCTGCTTCACCTGCGGTCGTTCGGCCCTCATGCGCATCCGTCCCACTCCATGGCCCCGGTCCCCCGGCAATACATGCCCCCGGGTACGTACTCGTGGGCAGAAGTTTCACACCCGCGCGAAGCCGCCGTCCACCGGCGGAAGAGGGGAGGCCGGACGAGAAACACGAGCGGCCGGAGAGGGGGCCGGGGCCGGGAGGCGGGAACCGGGAGACCGGGAGCCGGGAACGCCGAAGGGCCCGGCCTCCGTCGTGTGGGACGGGGGCCGGGCCCTTCGGTACGTCGTGCCGCGGGACTACTTCAGCTTCGTGCCCGTGGAGCGCAGGTTCGCGCACGCCTCGGTGACACGCGCGGCCATGCCGGCCTCGGCGGCCTTGCCCCAGGTGCGGGGGTCGTACTTGGACTTCGTGCCGACCTCGCCGTCGACCTTCAGGACACCGGCGTAGTTGGTGAACATGTGGTCCACGACCGGGCGGGTGAAGGCGTACTGGGTGTCGGTGTCGAGGTTCATCTTCACGACGCCGTTCTCCAGCGCGGTGGCGATCTCCTCGGCGGTGGAGCCCGAGCCGCCGTGGAAGACGAAGTCGAACGGCGAGGCCTTGCCGTACTTCTCGGCGACGCCCGCCTGGAGGTCCTTGAGGAGCTCGGGACGCAGGACCACGTTGCCCGGCTTGTAGACGCCGTGCACGTTGCCGAAGGAGGCGGCCAGCAGGTAGCGGCCCTTCTCGCCCAGACCCAGGGCCTCGGCGGTGCGGATCGCGTCGTCGACGGTGGTGTACAGCTCGTCGTTGATCTCGTGGCTGACGCCGTCCTCCTCGCCGCCGGTCGGGGTGATCTCGACCTCAAGGATGATCTTCGCGGCGGCGGCCTTGGCGAGCAGCTCCTGGCCGATGGCCAGGTTGTCGGCCAGGGTCTCGGCGGAGCCGTCCCACATGTGCGACTGGAAGAGCGGGTTCAGACCGCGGCCCACGCGCTCGGCGGAGATCTCCAGGAGCGGACGTACGTAGCCGTCCAGCTTGTCCTTGGGGCAGTGGTCCGTGTGCAGCGCGACGGTGATGTCGTACTTCGCCGCGACGATGTGCGCGAACTCGGCCAGGGCGACCGCGCCGGTGACCATGTCCTTGTTGTACTGGCCACCCAGGAACTCCGCACCACCGGTGGAGATCTGGATGATGCCGTCGCTCTCGGCCTCCGCGAAGCCGCGCAGCGCAGCGTGCAGGGTCTGGGAAGAGGTCACGTTGATGGCCGGGTAGGCGAACTTGCCTGCCTTCGCCCGGTCGAGCATCTCGTTGTAGACCTCGGGGGTTGCGATGGGCATCTGTCCGCTCCTTGGATGTGCGGGGAGTGTGCTTATTGCGGGCCCTGACCTGGGGGCGACGTCATCGTCGCGCCTATCTTTCCAGACTCCGCGCGACACTCCACCCCGCCCGTCGCAAGGTGATGGCCGAACGGGCCGGGATGTTTCACGTGAAACATCCCGGCCCGCCACAAAAGAGCAGGTCAGAGCCTACTCAGACACTCCGCGGGACCTTCGTCGCCGCTCCCGCCCAGGCCGGAATCAGGGCGTCCGGAACCTGAGAACCCACCCCCTGGGGCCCACCCCTGGGACCTAGGAGAGGCCGAGGTCCCCGAGGCGGTAGCCCGTGAGGTACGGGAGCCCCGCCTCGGCGATGGCGTCGGCCGCGCCGCGGTCCACGATCGTGGCGACGGCGACGACCTCGCCGCCGGCCTCACGGACCGCCTCGACGGCGGTCAGCGGGGACCCGCCGGTGGTCGAGGTGTCCTCGACCACCAGGCAGCGCTTGCCCTTGACGTCGGTGCCCTCGATGCGCCGCTGCATGCCGTGGGCCTTCTGCGCCTTGCGGACGACGAAAGCGTCCAGGCGCCGGCCGCGCGCCGCGGAGGCGTGCAGCATCGAGGTCGCGACCGGGTCGGCGCCCAGGGTCAGACCGCCGACGCAGTCGAAGTCGAGCTCCGCGGTGAGGTCGAGCATGACCTGCCCGACCATCGGGGCCGCCTCACCGTCGAGGGTGACCCGGCGGAGGTCGATGTAGTAGTCGGCCTCCCGGCCGGAGGAGAGGATCACCTTGCCGTGCACGACGGCCTTGTCCTTGATCTGCTGCAGAAGCGCATCGCGTACGTCACTCATGCCCCCGAGCTTAATTGGGTGCTAAGCGAGCCGCCGCCACGTCCAGGTCGTGGAGATCTCCAGCGGGTCCACCGGCGTGACCAGGCGCGGCAGGGTGTTCAGCCCGTTCGGCGGGCCTGACTGCGGTTCGACGCAGACGGCCTCGGGCACCTCGTCGAAGACGACCACCCATTCGGACCGGCTGGTGAGCCTCAGCTCCAGCGCGCCGGGCCAGGTCAGGGTGACGTCGACCCCGTCGGGCATGCCGAAGCAGTCGTCCCAGGGGCCGGGCTTCGGGTCGATGCGGTGGCCGGTGGGGAGGTGGTCGTCGCCGCGCTCCTCCTGCCACGCGGGGTCGAAGCCGATGCTCACGTCCCCGCCGCCGAGCCCGAGGTCTCGCCGGAACCACGGGTGCCAGCCGGCCTGGGCCGGGAAGGAGTCCCCGTACGTCTCCACGCCCATGGTGAGGGTCAGGGCGTCCGGCGACAGCTCGAAGACCTGGGTGACCCGGCCGGGGTAGGGCCACGGGTCGACGAGGTCGTACGTGAAGACCGCCTCGGTGCCGGTGGCGCCGGCCGGGCGCCAGGCCGCGTCACGGCCGAAGCCGTGGAGGGCGTGCGGCGGGTGGTTGAGCGGGAGCTGGTGGACGGCCGCGCCGTCCCGGAACTGGCCGTTCCCGGTCCGGCCGCACCACGGCACCATCGGGAAGGACCCGTAGTGCGGGCCCTGGCGCAGCAGCTCCGTCCCGTCGATGCGCAGACTGCTGATCCGGCAGCCGTTCTCCTGGTCGACCGTCACCTCGGCGCCGCCGGCGCTCAGTTGCGTACTCATACGGTCGACCCTAATAGGGCGGCGGGGGTGCGGCGCGTTCGTTCAGCGGCGGCGGCGCAGGGCCCGGCCGAGGACGACCGCCGAGGCCAGGGCGAGGACGGCGGCGGGGGCGAGCCAGCGCAGGCTGTCGCCGGCCGTGGTGGCGGCGGGGGCGGGCACCGGGGCGTACCGGCCGCGCGGTGGCGCGTGGTCCACCTCCTCCGCGCTGCGGCCGATCATGGTGCGTCGGGCGTGGGCCGCCTCGGCCGGAGGGCGCGGCAGGTCGGCCTGGTCGTCGAATCCTCCGGCCAGGAAGGGATCCAGGGACGGCGGCGGCACCTCCGTCTCGAACACGGAGGCGGTCACCTCGGTGACATCGTCCCCGGAATCCCCTGAATCCCCTGTGCCTCCTGCATCGCCCGCATCGCCTGGATCCGCCGCATCCTCGGAACCCCTGGCCTCTTCGGCTTCTTCGGCGTCGGCCACGGGATCACTGACACCGGCCCCGTCGTACGCGGCGTCTGCGGCCTGCCCGCCGTCGGCCACCGGCCCCGTCCCCGGCAGGGGCCCGGCCCCCGGCAGGTGCCCGGCCTCGCCGCCCCCGGCTGCCGGCCCGGCGCGCCCGGCCTCCGTACCCGCCGGCCCCGGCGCCGCCGCGACCGCCAGCTGCTCGGCGGTCCGCTCCAGCAGCCGCTGCACGGCGGTGGCCGTGGCTCCGGCGGTGAAGCCGGCGGCGCGCCCGTCGGCCGTGCCTTCCGCCGTGAAGTCCAACCGGGTCCCGTCCCCCTGCGGGATCAGCCGCAGCGCGAGGGTGAGCTTCACGGTCCCGCTGCCCCGGACCTCCGTGCCCTCGCCGTCGACGGCGAAGTGGCCGGGGTCCCGCTCGGTGACGGACAGGGCCCCCCGGTAGGTCACGGTGTGCCCGCCGACCCGGACCTTCAGCCGGCCCGACAGCGGTCCGGACTCGGCGTCGGCGTCCTGCTGGAGTCCGGGCACGCAGCCGGCCACCCGGACGGGGTCGCGCAGCACGGCGCGGAGACTGTCTGCCGGTACCGGAACGAACACCTGATGCTCCATGCGGTCGAGCCTACCGACGAGAGCCGCACCGGTCACGAATACCGGGGGTGCGGCAGGGTGGACGGCGGGAGCCCGTCCACCCGGGTCCGCTCCGCGTCCCGCGCGGCATCCTGCAGCGAGCCGGTCGACAGCGAGCGCAGCCCCGGCGTGTCGCGGTCCACGCGCAGCGGGGGCACCTGCTCGCGGGAGGCCAGTACGAAGCCCCAGTCCTGCGGTGGCGCGTCGCTGACGCCGAGGGGAGTGCGGTCGGGCCCGGCGGCGAAGCCCGAGAGGCGGCCGCCCGCGCTGTAGGGGGAGGTCCGCAGGCCCGCCGCGCGCAGGGTGGACTCGACGGTCCAGTACGTACGCGGGCGCGTGGCCAGGGGCCCGGCGTGTACGGCGATCCGGCCGCCGGGCCGCAGGGCCCGCGCGGCCAGCCCGTAGAACTCCTGCGAGTACAGCTTCGTGCTGGGGGTGATGCCCGGGTCGGGGAGGTCGGAGACGATGACGTCGTACTGGTCCCGGGCGGCCGGCCCGCGCAGCCAGCGGAACGCGTCCTGCGTGACGACCCCGAGGCGCGGATCCTCGTACACCCCGGCGTTGAGCGCGGAGAGCATCGGGTCGGTGCGGGCGAGCCGGACCACTCCGGGGTCGAGCTCGACGACGGTGACGGAGGCGACGTCCGGGTAGCGCAGCACCTCGCGGGCGGCGAGCCCGTCGCCGCCGCCGAGGACCAGGACCCGGGCGTGCGGGCCGGTCATGGCGGGGTGGACGAGGGCCTCGTGGTAGCGGTACTCGTCGTAGCCGCTGACCCGCAGCCGCCCGTCGAGGTACAGGTCGAGGGAGCGCGGGGAGCCGGTGCGCGGTCCGGTGAGCACCAGCTCCTGCACGCCGGTCTGGACGGCGACCCGCACTTCCGCGCCGTAGACGGCGCGGCGGGCGACCCGCTCGAAGTCGGCGGCGAGGACGGTCGCGCAGGCGAGCACGGACAGCACGGTCACGTTCGCGGCGATCAGCGTCCACCGGGCGCGCCGGCTCAGGTCGCGACGGAACAGCCACAGGACCAGACCGCCGCCGACGAGCGCGTTGACAGTGCCGGTGAGCATGGCGCCGGTGAGCTGGCCGAGCACCGGCAGCAGCAGGAACGGGAAGGCGAGGCCGCCGACCAGGGCGCCCACGTAGTCGGCGGCGAACAGGTCCGCGACGGCCCCTCCCGCGTCCTGTCTGCGGATGCGCTGGATCAGCACCATCAGCAGCGGGATCTCGGCGCCGATGAGGACGCCGATGGCGAAGGAGAACGCGACGAGGGCGGGCCGGGACTCCCCCAGCCAGGCGAAGGTCGCGTACAGCGCCATGGCCGAGAGCCCGCCGAGCAGGGCGAGCCCGGCCTCGATGGCGGCGAAGCCGAAGGCGGGCCGGTGCCGCAGCCGTTTGGCGAGCAGGGATCCGACACCCATGGCGAAGACCATGACGGACAGCACGACCGACGCCTGGGTGACGGAATCGCCGATGAGGTAGGAGCCGAGCGCGAGCAGCTCCAGCTCGTATACGAGCCCGCAGGCGGCGCAGACGAACACGGTGGCAAGGACGAGGAGTCGGCCGGTCCGGGGCCGTACGGGCAGGGCGGCCGGGACGGTCGCCGCAACCCGCGGCTCCGGAGCCGGGAGGACCCGACGCGGGACGGAACGGTCGATCATGAACCGAACCGTACGTCACCGCCCACTCGCACCCGGTCACCCACATGGGTGCAAGTGGCGTACTGGTCCGGCCAGTTGGCGTAACCACGCGGCAACGCCGACGCCCGGGAACGCCGCCGGGCGCCGGTGCGCTCCAGCACCCGACGACACCCGGGACCCGATGCCCGACACCGACGGGACCTAGGTCAGCGCGGCCGTCTCCGCGGCGGCCGTGGACGGGGCCGCAGCCCTGGCTGTGGCCGTGGCTGTGGCGGCAGACGCGGCCGTGGCCGCGCCCGCCGCCGGGGCCCCGATCCGTACGGCGACCCGGGTCCTGGTGGCCACCAGCTGGCCTTCCTGCGGGTACGCGTGCCAGGTCCGCCAGCGCACCTGCCCCTCGTAGCGCTGCGCGAGCAGGGCGGTGAAGGCGTGCGGACTGCCCGGGAAGGTGCCCGCTAGTCCGTTCGGGTGGTCGGCGACCAGCGCGAGCAGTTCCTGGGCCCGTCCCGCGAAGGAGCCGCGGGACAGCGTCTCGACCCGCGCGGCGAACTCGTACTCCCAGTCGCCCACCCGCTTGGCCACGCCGAGCGGAAGCGGCGTACTGCTGCCGGGCATGCAGGCGACCGTCTCCGAGCAGAGCACCTCACCCTCCTCCAGGAGCACCTGATGGGACGCCCCGAGCAGGCGCAACTCGACCTTCGCGCCCGACAGTTCGAGGTTCAGTACGGCCAAGGCGGGCAGCCGGTCCCGACCCAGGGCCCAGGCGAGATCGGCGGCACGCGTGTCGGTGTAGGTGGTCTGGAGGGTCGTGAGCATGAGTCGGCTCCGCAAACGCGCGAGGGAGATGGGCCGGGGCCCGCCAGCGGTAGTCAACGGGTGGGGGGACACCGGCACGGGTCCACAGGAAGTCCCGGGAGGTCCGGGGACTGGTCTACTCAACCGAGGGAATCATGAAAGGCACGGCACTCACAGCCGTTTTACCCAAGTTGACGGGGTTTACATCCCCCCGGGGGCTCCGCAGTTCACGTGTTCAACACGTTGCGTCCCGCGCGTCGTCATGCAGGGGCGCGGGAGACGCGAAGGAGACCCGAAAGAGACGCGTACGAATCGCGCGGGTGACGCGCAGAAGAAGGCGGTCGGCGGACCTCGGACCGCCGGGCGCCCCCGTCCGCGCGGTGCCGGCTGCCCCGTGTCAGCTGGAACCGCACCCCCCGCCTCCGCAGGACGACGACGATCCGCCGCAGGACGAGGAGGATCCGCAGGACGACGATCCGCTCGAACACGCACTCGACGACGAACTGCCCCCACTCGCCCACCAGCTGCCCCTGGCGCTGGAGCTGTTGTCGGTCGAAAAGCCGCTCTTGAACGAACGCACCGCCACGGTCACGACGAATGCGACGACCAGGAGCCCGATCACGATGAAGACGAACACGATGCCCGCCCCCTCTCTCACACCCCGGTCTTCCCGGGGGGCGGGATCCCCGCGTCCCGCGTGAAGGGGGGATGCCCGCGGGCCACGCGGCCCAAAGCACACTTGAGCAAGTCCAGAGGTTCCCCTCAGGATGGCGGCCATGAGCGCACCCGTGAGCAGCGACCGCCCCTTTCTGAACCGCCGTCTGGCGGCCTTCGGCACCACGATCTTCGCGGAGATGTCGGCGCTGGCCGCCCGCACCGGGTCGATCAACCTGGGCCAGGGCTTCCCCGACACCGACGGCCCCGCCGAGATCGCCGAGGCGGCCTCCCGCGCGGTGCTCACGGGCCGCGGCAACCAGTACCCGCCGGGCCCCGGCATCCCGGAACTGCGCGCCGCGATCGCCGCGCACCAGCAGCGCTTCTACAGCCTCTCCTACGACCCCGACACCGAGGTCCTGGTCACGGCGGGCGCCACGGAGGCCATCGCCGCCGCCCTGCTCGCCCTCCTCGAACCGGGCGACGAGGTCATCGCCCTGGAGCCGTACTACGACTCGTACGCGGCCTGCATCGCGATGGCCGGCGCGGTACGCGTCCCGGTCACCCTGCGCCCGCACGCCGGAGCCTTCGCCCTCGACCTGGACGAACTGCGCGCCGCGGTCACCCCGCGCACCCGGCTGATCCTGCTGAACACCCCGCACAACCCGACGGGCACGGTCCTGACCCGCGAGGAGCTGTCCGCCGTCGCCGCCCTCGCCGTGGAGCGCGACCTGCTCGTCGTCACGGACGAGGTGTACGAACACCTGGTCTTCGAGGGGGCCCACACGCCCCTGGCGGGCTTCCCGGGCATGCGCGAGCGCACGGTCACCATCTCCTCCGCGGGGAAGACCTTTTCGTTCACGGGCTGGAAGGTCGGCTGGGTCACCGCGCCCCGGGAACTGGTCACGGCGGTCCGCTCGGCGAAGCAGTTCCTCACGTACGTCTCCTCGGGCCCGTTCCAGTACGCGATCGCCGAGGCCCTCGCCCTCCCCGACACGTACTACGAGGCTTTCCGCGCGGACCTGGCCGCCAAGCGCGACATCCTCGCCGACGGCCTCACGGCCGCCGGCTTCGAGGTCTTCCGCCCGCAGGGCACGTACTTCATCACCACCGACATCACGCCGCTCGGTGAGAAGGACGGCCTCGCCTTCTGCCGGGCCCTGCCCGACCGCTGCGGCGTGGTCGCCATCCCGAACCAGGTCTTCTACGACGACACGTCCGCCGGAGCCACTCAGGTCCGCTGGGCCTTCTGCAAGCGAACGGATGTTTTGGAAGAGGCGGTGGACCGCCTCGGTCGGCTGGCTCGCTGAGAGCAAGCCAGATGGACGTGCGGGCACAGGGCCCGGCCTTTCAGCCGGAGCCCGTGCCGCACGGGAACTTCGAGTTACTCGGTGTCCTTGGGGTGCCTCGTGGACGCGTAGACCAGGATTGCGGTCGACGTTTCGGGGCTGACCAGGTAGCGCACGCGGCCGCCGCTCGTGACCTCGAACTCCCACTGCTCCAGCGCGGATCCCTTCCACTCCTTGGTGGCGAGCCTCCCGCGTAGCTGGTGCTGACGGTTCCAGTTGTCACGCGACAGCGGGTCGGTGCGCAGCGCCTCAAGGCAGCGGTGGGCACTGGACAGCGCCGCGCGGCACAGCTCCTCCCACCCCGTCACCGCCTCCGTGTCCCGAAGACCACATTCCACCCGTTCAGGGGTGGGACGCTGACACGATCGCCCTTCTTCGGGCTCACCCGCCCACCTCGACGGGACCCAGGTCATCCCCGTCGAGCGGACGCAGCGCTTCCTGGAGCTGATCCGGATCAGAGTTGATGCGAGCCGTAGCCCGCCAGGAAACGAGCGCGCGGTGCACGGCTTCCCTGGCACCCAGTTCTGCCGCGTCGGACAGCGCTTCCAGGAGCTCCACGGTGAACGCGCGCATCTCTTCGTCATCCAGATGCCGCACCCAGGGGAAGACCTCCGGCAGCGCCAGCAGGAGCGACCGGGCTCCGTCATCGCGCTTCATCAGCGCGAGGAAGAGCCGGGACGCCGTCGTGAGGTTCTCCTCGGTGCGCTCCGCATGCCGGGCGGTCGTCAGCACCATGTCCGGTGCGTCCCGATGCGTGACGCGCAAAGCACCGAGGGCAGCGGCCCGGGCAGCTACGGCCTTCGGGTTTCTCGACAGATCCGTGAACGAAACCGACTCGGGCTCGGCTCCCAGGTAAGCAAGGCTCATACTCAGACTGTACTCAGATTGTGTTCTGAGTGCCAGGGGTCCATGGGCTCTCCGTGCTCATGTCTTGCCCTTCTGCAAGAAGACCGAGGTCCTCCAGGAGGCCGTGGCCCGGCTGCGCCGCCTCTGACCTGGCTGACCTGCGCCGCCCCTACGCGGGCGGCAGCTCGTAGTCGAACCAGATGCGGTGCGTGCCGTCCTCGTCCACGCGCAGGCCGCCCGCGCCGGTGATGCCGGTCAGGGCGGCCGTGCCGCTGCCCGGGACGATCGCGAAGTGTTCCGCCGCGCGGGACGGTCCACCGTCGGTGGCGGCCGAGTGGACGAAGTTGAAGGCGCCCTCGCGGCCGTCGAGGACACCCTCGAAGGACTCCATCGCGACGTAGCTGCCGACACCCGCCTCCTGATCGAACGCGGCCGTGAAGAGCGTGGCCGAGTGGCCCGTCAGGGTGTCGCCCTCGTAGCGTTTCTCCATCGTGGCGACACCCACCGGGACACCGGTTTCCACGGGTGGTTGCGGGGTGAGCGAGGCCGGTGTGAAGCTGACGACCTTGAAGGTGCCCGAAGCTCTCATCATCGGATGAGCGTACTCACGAAGAGCGGGAAAGTCGGGATACATGGCAACGGGCAGAGCCTCCGTGTCCGGGTCCCCCCTGGAGATCCGCGCGGTCAGGGCGGTCCGCTCGGCCGCCCCGCCGACGGTCCTCGCGCTCGGAGTGTTCACCGCCGTACGCGGCGCCGGGGTACTGGTCCTCACCCTCGGCTCCTGGTGGGCCGGGCGGGATCCGCTCCGGGTGCTCGGCGCCTCCTGGGACTCCGCCTGGTACCTGGGGATCGCCTCCCACGGCTACGGCCGGACCCTGATGTGGCCCGAGACCGGCTCCATCCAGAGCGACTACGCCTTCTTCCCGCTCTACCCGGCGCTGATACGGCTCGTCGCCGCCGTCCTGCCCGGCGGCCTCGTGCCCGCCGGGATCCTCGTCGCCTGGCTCTGCGCCGCCGCTGCCGCCGTCGGGGTCTACCGGATCGGGGAGCGGGTGATCGGCCCGCGCGCCGGCCTGATCCTCGTGGGGCTGTGGGCGGCGCTGCCGCACGCCGTGGTGCTGACCCTGGCCTACACGGAGGCGCTGCTGGCCGCCCTCGCCGCCTGGGCGCTCCTCGCCCTGCTGCGGGAGCGCTGGACGTGGGCGGCCGGCCTGGCCGTGCTCGCCGGGCTGACCCGGCCCACGGGGCTGGCCGTCGCCGCCGCCGTCTCGGCCACGGCCCTGTACGCCGTCCTCGTACGCGGGTCCCGCGCGCCCGGGGTGTGGGTGGCCGGGCTGGTGGCCCCGGCGGGCTGGGCCGCGTACGTCCTGGCCGTCGGGGTGCGGACGGGCGATCCCCTCGGCGGTTACTTCACCGTGCAGCGACGCTGGGGCTCCCGCTTCGACTTCGGCGAAGGCGCGCTGCGCTCCGCCGAGCGGGTGCTGACCGGCGGGCACGTGCCGCTCGCCACCACCGTGACCGTGGTGCTGCTGGCCGCGGCCGGGCTGCTGGCGGTCCTGCTGGTGCTGGACCGGACCCCGCTGCCGCTGCTCGCGTACACCGCGGTGCTGCTGGTGATCGCCTACGGCGGGGCCGGCTTCTTCGAGTCGAAGCCGCGTTTCCTGCTCCCGGCCTTCCCGCTGTTGCTGCCGGTGGCGGCCGTCATGGCGGGAGCCCGGCCCCGCACCGCGGTCGTGGTGACCGCGGTGCTGGCCGGGCTCGGTTACGGCTACGGGCTGTACCTGCTGCTCGTGGCGCGCGTACCGCTGTAAGCGGACTGGGATGGGGACGGTCGACTACTGGCTGTCGTCGCCGTTCTTGTCGTCGTCGCCGTCGGCGGAGTCGATCTCCTTCTCCAGGCCGAACTGCTCGACGAGCCACTTGTCGAACTCGATGGAGGCGCGGACCCAGCTGACCGTGGAGGACACGAAGTGCTCCAGGTTGACGCCGGTGCCGATCAGCATCTGCGCCTCACCGATCAGCCGGACCGAGCCGTCGTCGTGGGTGTGGCTGTAGACCTTCGGCCACAGGGTGCGGCGGTTCCAGTCGTCGATCGATTCGAGAAGCTGCGGCTTCTCCTCGATCTTGTGCGGACGGTCGTAGAAGGTCCGCACCGAGAAAACCTGCTGCTCGTCCTCGCCGCGGAACATGAAGTACGTGCGGAACTCCTCCCACGGCGCCGCGAGGTCACCCTCGTCGTCGACGACGTACTTGAGCTCCATCTGCTCCAGCAGCTGCTTGACCAGATCCTGGTCGGGGACGACGGGGCCCGCCGGTCCTGTGGCCTGCGGATCGGGCTGCTGCCCTCCGAAGTTCGGAATCGAGGCCGGGTCGATGCTCACCGTGTACTTCCCTTCGTGCGGATACATGCATCCTCCCCCATCCCGCCCACCCCATGTCCAGCCCGGCGGCCACGATCCGCTCCGGGCGGACAGGAGGTCGTCCGCCGAAAGGGGCATGTGGGCCCGGCGCCCGCTAGAGGGCCTTGCCCACCAGCAGGTCCTCGCCCGCCACGTCGACCCGTACGGTGTCGCCGTCCCTGACCTCGCCGGAGAGGATCTCCTTCGCGAGACGGTCGCCGATCGCCGTCTGGATCAGGCGGCGCAGCGGCCGGGCACCGTACGCCGGGTCGTTGCCCTTGTCCGCCAGCCAGGCCAGGGCCTCGGGCGTGACCTCCAGGGTCAGCCGCCGGTCGGCCAGCCGGGCCGCCAGGCGGTCGATCTGGAGCCGCGCGATGTGCGCCAGCTCGTCCTCGGACAGCGCGGAGAAGACCACCGTGTCGTCCAGCCGGTTCAGGAACTCCGGCTTGAAGCTCGCCCTGACCACGTCCAGCACCTGCTGCTTCTTCTCTTCCACAGGTGTGGACGGATTCATCAGGAACTGGCTGCCCAGGTTCGACGTGAGGACCAGGATGGTGTTGCGGAAGTCCACCGTGCGGCCCTGGCCGTCCGTGAGGCGGCCGTCGTCCAGGACCTGGAGCAGGATGTCGAAGACCTCGGGATGGGCCTTCTCGACCTCGTCCAGGAGCACCACGCTGTACGGGCGGCGGCGCACGGCCTCGGTGAGCTGGCCGCCCTCCTCGTAGCCGACGTAGCCGGGCGGGGCACCGACGAGGCGGGCCACGCTGTGCTTCTCGCCGTACTCGGACATGTCGATGCGGACCATGGCCCGCTCGTCGTCGAACAGGAAGTCCGCGAGCGCCTTGGCCAGCTCGGTCTTGCCGACGCCCGTCGGGCCCAGGAAGAGGAAGGAGCCGGTCGGGCGGTCCGGGTCGGCGATCCCGGCGCGGGTGCGGCGTACGGCGTCGGAGACGGCCCGGACGGCCTCCTGCTGGCCGATCAGGCGGCGGCCCAGCTCGTCCTCCATGCGGAGCAGCTTCTGGGTCTCGCCCTCCAGCAGCCGGCCCGCCGGGATGCCGGTCCAGGCACCGACCACGTCCGCGATGTCGTCCGGGCCGACCTCGTCCTTGACCATCGTGTCGCGGGCGACCTCGGCCTCGGCCTCGGTGGCCTCCGCCAGCTCGCGCTCCAGGGTCGGGATCTCCCCGTAGAGCAGCTTGGAGGCGGTGTCGAAGTCCCCGTCGCGCTGGGCCCGCTCGGCCTGGCCGCGCAGGTCGTCCAGCCGCTCCTTGAGCTCGCCGACGCGGTTGAGGGACTGCTTCTCCTTCTCCCAGCGGGCGGTCAGGCCGCGCAGCTCCTCCTCCTTGTCCGCGAGGTCCTTGCGGATCTTGTCGAGGCGCTCGCGCGAGGCCGGGTCCGACTCGTTCTTCAGCGCCAGCTCCTCCATCCGCAGCCGGTCCACCGAGCGCTGGAGTTCGTCGATCTCCAGCGGTGAGGAGTCGATCTCCATGCGCAGCCGGGACGCCGCCTCGTCGACGAGGTCGATGGCCTTGTCGGGGAGGAAGCGGGAGGTGATGTACCGGTCGGAGAGGGTCGCGGCCGCGACGAGCGCGCTGTCGTTGATGACGACCTTGTGGTGGGCCTCGTAGCGGCCCTTGAGCCCGCGCAGGATGGCGATGGTGTCCTCGACGGACGGCTCGGCGACCAGCACCTGCTGGAAGCGCCGCTCCAGCGCCGGGTCCTTCTCGATGCGCTCGCGGTACTCGTCGAGGGTGGTCGCGCCGACCATGCGCAGCTCGCCGCGGGCCAGCATGGGCTTGAGCATGTTGCCCGCGTCCATGGCGGAGTCGCCGCCGGCGCCCGCGCCGACGACCGTGTGCAGCTCGTCGATGAAGGTGATGATCTGGCCGTCGCTCGACTTGATCTCGGCGAGGACGGTCTTCAGCCGCTCCTCGAACTCGCCGCGGTACTTGGCACCCGCGACCATGGCTCCGAGGTCCAGGGCGACGAGCCGCTTGTTCTTCAGGGACTCGGGGACGTCGCCCTTGACGATGCGCTGGGCCAGGCCCTCGACGACGGCCGTCTTGCCGACGCCGGGCTCGCCGATGAGCACCGGGTTGTTCTTCGTACGGCGCGAGAGCACCTGGACGACGCGGCGGATCTCGTGGTCGCGGCCGATGACCGGGTCGAGCTTGCCCTCGCGGGCGGCCGCCGTGAAGTCGGTGCCGAACTTCTCCAGCGCCTTGTACTGACCCTCGGGGTCGGGGGTGGTCACCCGCCGCCCTCCTCGCGCGTTCTCGAAGGCGTCCAGCAGCTTCTTCGCGCTCGCCCCCTGGGTGGACAGGACCTCACCGGCCGCGCCGCCCTTGGCGGCGATGGCGATGAGCAGGTGTTCGGTGGAGAGGTAGTCGTCGCCGAGCTTGCCCGCCTGGGCGTCGGCCTCGGCGAGCACGGCGAGCAGGTCGCGGGTGGGCTGCGGGGGCGCGACCGTCGAGCCGGTGACGCTGGGCAGGGCGGCCAGCAGCCGCTCCGCGCCGGCGCGCACGGCGGCCTGGTCGACGTCCGAGGCCGCGAGGAGGTCGGTGATGTTCTCGTTGTCCTCGCCGGCGAGGAGCGCCAGCAACAGGTGCGCGGGGGTCAGATCGGCATGGCCGTCCTTGACGGCCCTGCTGGTGGCCGCGTTCAGCGCGTCCCGGCTCTTGTTGGTCAGCTCGGCGTCCACGGTGCGGTTTCTCCTCTCCGGAGGGATGGCAGAACTATGACAGAAACAACCTACGCAAAGTTGAGTCTATTCCACTCAAGGCAGGAGTCGTACCCTTCGGGCCATGTCCCATGACGTACTCAACCCGACGCCCGAGTACCTCGCCTTCTGGCGGGAACGGCACGTCTGCACGCTGACCACGCCCCGCCCCGACGGCACGCCCCACGTGGTGCCCGTGGGCGTGACGTACGACCCGGAGGCCGGCCTGGCCCGGGTGATCAGCAACAAGCACAGCAAGAAGGTCCGCAACATCCTGGCGGCCCAGGCCGGGCAGCCGGGCGGGGCGCGGGTCGCGGTGTGCCAGATGGAAGGACGCCGCTGGGCCACCCTGGAGGGGCGCGCGGTGATCCGTACGGACGAGGCGGCGGTCGCCGACGCCGTGGCGCGCTACGCGGAGCGCTACGGGCGGATGCCCTCACCCAATCCCGACCGGGTGGTCATGGAGATCACACTGGACCGGGCCATGGGACGCGCCTGAAATCGTTGAATTCTCATCCGGTCCCGCATCTTGTCCGGTCAGCGACTGGACGCGGACATCACAACGGCGCCATCGTGGTCAGGTCCACGATGGCGCCGTTGTGTGGGGGTAGCGCCTGAGCGATCTGCAACGACGGGGGAATCGCTTCAGGCACTGCGGGGGGTGGCAGTGGTGATATCGGGTTCGAAGAGCTGGTGATCGCGCTGATCAAGATTGACGAAGACCATTCCGTAGCGCACCTCGCAGCGGACGGGCTGCGGCGCGCCCCGCGGGCGGCGCAGGCACCGGTAGGCACGTACGTCCTCGTCCTCCTCGCGCACGACGACGATCGGTTGGCCGAACAGGGTGACCATCAGCGAGTCCCCGGGGTACGGGATCGCCGTGGCCAGGTCGATGAACTGCCATCCCGACCGGTAAGCGGAGGCCATTTCGCGGCGGAAGCCGCGGTCGTCGGGGGTCATGCGTCCGAAGACTTCCCACCCACAGCCGGCTCGGGTGCGGGGCCCCAGCCGCTGTCGGCCAGGACCGTACCCCAACCACTGTCGCTCGTGCCGGTGACACCGGCCCCCCAACCGCTGTCGACGGACGCGCCGCCCCAGCTGGTCTGCGCGAGCGAGATTCCACCGACAGCAGCGGCCGTAGAGAGAGCAATGGCAGCCACCGAGCGAAGCAATTTCTTGTACATGGTCGACGTTGTCCTCACTTGATGGATTCCTCTCCCCCGCATCTCAGACGATGACTTATCGAGCCACGCCATTGCCACCGTGGCGATGCATCATGTTCCTGTACATGCAGGACCCTGGGGGTGGGAGATTTGCCGATTATGCGGATGAACCAGACACATCCCCACGCGGTGACGGACCTGTGCGACCTCGGCGCCGAGTTGTACGCGAGCGCGCTCAGCTCCGGCCGCATAGCCCGCGAAGAGGTCGAGCAGACGCCCTGCCTGCTGGAATTCGCCCTGCTGCACCCTGACCCAGACGACGACAACTGGCTTCGTCCGGTTCCACCTTCGGTGGCTCTCGCACAGCGGCTGCACCCACTGGAACGGGAGATCCTGCAGCGCCGGCGCTCTTCCATCGAGCTCACCGAAGCGTTTGAGCCATTCATGGCCATCAGCGCGCTGACTCCCGCCCCCACGCATGCGATCACCGTGCTGGAGGGATTCAACAGGATCAACGCGGCCCTCAATGTGGCCACCGCCGAATGCCAGGCGGAAATGCTCACCATCCAGCCGGGCGGCGGGCGTTCCGAGAACATTCTGAATCAGGCGATAGAGCGGGACCAGCCGCTCATCCGGCGCGGCGTCAGCATGCGCACCCTCTACCAGCACACGGTGCGGCACAGCCGCGGCACGATGGCCTACGTCGACCGGATGGCCAGCGGCAAGGTCGAGATCCGGACGCTGGAGGAGCTGGTCGAGCGACTCATCATCTGCGACGAATCGGTCGCCTTCATCCCCGCCAGCGACGACCAGCAGATCGCCCTGGAACTGCGGCACCCGGCGCTCGTCCGCTACCTGGCCCGCGTCTTCGAGCAGTTGTGGCGCCGGGCCACACCGCTCAACGAGCAGATTCCGTACGATCCGACGCCCTCGGGGATCTCGGGCGTGCAGCGCTCCATCGCCCAACTCCTCGTCGAGGGGCACGTGGACGAGGCCATCGCGCGCCGCCTGGGCATGAACGTACGGACCTGCCGCGCGCACATCGCCAAGCTGGCCTCCGCCCTGGGCAGCGGCAGCCGGGCCCAACTCGGCTTCCTCATCGCCCAGTCGGGGATCCTGGGCCAGGTATCGGGGCCCTCGCGCGAGCCGCAGCTCTGACCCGGCGGGGGACCGCGTACGACCACACACGTGAAGGCCCCGCCCGGCAAGCCGGACGGGGCCTTCGCGTCGACGCTGTCAGTCCATCGGGCGCTTGGGACGCCACACGACCAGTGCGTTGCCCGGCACCGGCGGCTGGTACTTGACCAGGTCGCGCCGGTAGGAGGCGTGCACCTGGGCCTCGCGGGCCTGGAGCGTGGCCGCTGCGCCGTCCACCGCTGCGGAGAGCTCGGCCACGCGCTGCTGGAGCGCGGCGACCTGGTTCTCCAGCTCGATGATCCGCTTGATTCCCGCCAGGTTGATGCCCTCGTCCTGGGACAGCGCCTGCACCGTGCGGAGCAGCTCGATGTCACGGGCCGAGTAGCGCCGGCCGCGGCCGGCCGTACGGTCCGGGGAGACCAGGCCGAGACGGTCGTACTGGCGGAGGGTCTGCGGATGCAGGCCCGAGAGCTGGGCGGCCACCGAGATCACGTAGACCGGCGTCTCGTCGGTGAGCTGGTAAGCGCCACCCAATCGGGACTGTCGTCGGCGGCCGTCCATGTCATGCTCCCTTCGCGGACTCGAACAGCGCGGAACGCGGGTCCTGCGACCCCATCGCCTCGCGGTACATCTCCAGCGCCTCGCGGGCCTTGTCCGACAGCTCGGTCGGGACCGCGACCTCCACCGTCACCAGCAGATCGCCGCGGGTGCCGTCCTTGCGGACCGCTCCCTTGCCGCGGGCCCGCATCGTGCGGCCGTTCGGGGTGCCCGGCGGCAGCTTCAGCGTCACCGAGGGGCCGTTCAGGGTCGGGACCTTGATGTCGGCGCCCAGCGCCGCCTCCGCGAACGTCACCGGGACGGTCACCGTCAGGTTGTCGTCCTTGCGGCCGAACACCGGGTGGGAGTCGACGTGCACGACCACGTACAGGTCACCGCCGGGACCGCCGCGCTCGCCCGGCGCGCCCTTGCCGCGCAGCCGGATCCGCTGGCCGTCGGAGACGCCCGCCGGGATGCGGACCTGCATGGTGCGCGAGCTGCGGGCACGCCCGCTGCCCTTGCACACGTCGCAGGGGGTCTCGGCGATCAGGCCGCGGCCCTTGCAGTCCGCGCAGGGATCGGTCAGCGAGAACCCGCCGCCACTGCCCCGCGAGACCTGGCCGGTGCCGACACAGGTCGGGCACACCCGGGGGGTGCCGTTCTTGTCGCCGGTGCCAGAACAGGCCTTGCAGGGGGCCTGGGAGGACATCCGGAGCGGGACCGTGGCCCCGTCCACCGCCTCCGTGAAGGAGAGCGTGACCTCCGACTCGATGTCCTGGCCGCGGCGGGGCTGGGTACGGGTTCCCGCACCCGGCCCGGCGCCGCGGTTGAACAGGCCGCCGAACACGTCACCCAGGCCGCCGCCGAAGCCACCCGCGCCACCGGCACCCGGCTGGGCGCCGCCGAACAGGTCGCCGAGGTCGAAGTTGAACGAGCCGCCGGCCCCGCCCGGCCCGGGGCGGAAGCCACCGTTGCCGAACAGGGCGCGCGCCTCGTCGTACTCCTTGCGCTTCTTCGCGTCGCCGAGGATGTCGTTCGCCTCGGAGACCTCCTTGAAGCGCTCCTCGGCGGAGGCGTCGCCCTTGTTGGCGTCCGGGTGGAACTCGCGTGCGAGCTTCCGGTACGCCTTCTTGATCTCGGCCTCGGTGGCGTCCTTCGGGACACCGAGGACCTTGTAGTAGTCCTTCTCGACGAAGTCCTTCGTGCTCATCCCCGGTGTCCCTCCTCTCGTACCTCTACTGGTTCAACATCAGCCCTTGTCGGGGGCATCCGTGTCCTTGTCCGACGGCGTGTCGGCCTCGGCCGACTCGGACTTGGGGGCCGCGCCCGGCTGGGGCTCGGCCACCGCGACCCGCGCGGGGCGGATCGTGCGCTCGCCGATCCGGTACCCCGGCTGCAGGATCGCCACGCAGGTCGTCTCGGTGACGTCCGGCGCGTACGAGTGCATCAGGGCCTCGTGGATCGTCGGGTCGAAGGGCTCGCCCTCCTTGCCGAACTGCTGCAGACCCATCTTGGCGGCGACCGTCTCCAGCGATTCGGCCACCGACTTGAAGCCGCCGACCAGCTCGCCATGCTCCCGCGCCCGGCCGATGTCGTCCAGGGTCGGGAGCAGCTCGCTCAGGAGGGACGCGACCGCGATCTCCTTGACGGTGATCCGGTCCCGCTCCACCCGGCGGCGGTAGTTCTGGTACTCGGCCTGGAGCCGCTGGAGGTCCGTGGTGCGCTCACCGAGCGCCGTACGGGCCTGGTCCAGCTGCGCCAGCAGGGCCACATCCGGTGTGGAGTCCCCGGCCGGGGCCGCCGCCTCCTCCTGGGCGGAGTCGGCGGCCTTCGGCTCGTCGGGCGTGCCGTCGACGGGGACGTCGGGCTTCTCCTCGAAGCCCGGGGTCTCCTCCGACATCAGGCAGCGCCGCCCTTCGGCTTCTCGTCGTCGACGATCTCGGCGTCGACGACGTCGTCGTCGGCCTTCGCCTGGTCCGCGTCACCGGCAGGGGCGCCGGCGGCGCCCTGCGCGGCCTGGGCGTCGGCGTAGATGGCCTGGCCGAGCTTCTGGCTGACCGCGGCGAGCTTCTCGGTCGCGGTACGGATCTCGGCGGTGTCCTCGCCCTTGAGCTTTTCCTTCAGCTCGGTGACGGCGGCCTCGACCTCGGTCTTGACCTCGGCCGGGACCTTGTCCTCGTTGTCCTTGACGAACTTCTCCGTCTGGTAGACGAGCTGCTCGCCCTGGTTGCGGGACTCGGCCGCCTCCTTGCGGCGCAGGTCCTCGTCCGCGTACTGCTCCGCCTCCTGGCGCATGCGGTCGACCTCGTCCTTGCCGAGCGAGGAGCCGCCGGTGACGGTCATCTTCTGCTCCTTGCCCGTGCCGAGGTCCTTGGCCGTGACGTGCATGATGCCGTTCGCGTCGATGTCGAAGGAGACCTCGATCTGCGGGACGCCACGCGGGGCCGGCGGCAGGCCGGTCAGCTCGAACATGCCGAGCTTCTTGTTGTACGCCGCGATCTCGCGCTCACCCTGGTAGACCTGGATCTGCACGGACGGCTGGTTGTCCTCGGCCGTCGTGAAGATCTCCGACCGCTTGGTCGGGATCGTGGTGTTGCGCTCGATGAGCTTGGTCATGATGCCGCCCTTGGTCTCGATGCCCAGGGACAGCGGGGTCACGTCGAGGAGCAGGACGTCCTTGACCTCACCCTTGAGCACACCGGCCTGGAGGGTGGCGCCGATGGCGACGACCTCGTCCGGGTTGACGCCCTTGTTGGCGTCCTGACCGCCGGTGAGCTCCTTGACGAGCTCGGCGACGGCCGGCATACGGGTGGAGCCGCCGACCAGGACCACGTGGTCGATCTCGGACAGGTTGATGCCCGCGTCCTTGATGACGTTGTGGAACGGGGTCTTGCAGCGGTCGAGCAGGTCCGCGGTCAGCTGCTGGAACTGCGAGCGCGTGAGCTTCTCGTCCAGGTGCAGCGGGCCCTCGGCGGAGGCCGTGATGTAGGGCAGGTTGATCGAGGTCTCCGTGGAGGAGGACAGCTCGATCTTCGCCTTCTCGGCGGCCTCGCGCAGACGCTGGAGCGCCATCTTGTCCTTGGACAGGTCGACGCCGTGGCCGTTCTGGAACTGCTTCACGAGGTAGTCGACGACGCGCTGGTCCCAGTCGTCGCCACCGAGGTGGTTGTCACCGTTGGTGGCCTTGACCTCGACGACACCGTCACCGATCTCCAGGAGCGACACGTCGAAGGTGCCGCCACCGAGGTCGAAGACGAGGATGGTCTGGTCGTCCTTGTCGAGACCGTAGGCCAGGGCGGCGGCGGTCGGCTCGTTGACGATGCGCAGGACGTTGAGGCCCGCGATCTCACCGGCCTCCTTCGTCGCCTGACGCTCGGAGTCGTTGAAGTAGGCCGGGACGGTGATGACCGCGTCCGTGACCTTCTCACCCAGGTACGCCTCGGCGTCGCGCTTCAGCTTCTGCAGGATGAAGGCGCTCATCTGCTGCGGGTTGAAGTCCTTGCCATCCAGGTTGATCTTCCAGTCAGTGCCCATGTGGCGCTTGACGGAGCGGATGGTCCGGTCCACGTTCGTGACCGCCTGGCGCTTGGCCACCTCGCCGACGAGGACCTCGCCGTTCTTGGCGAAGGCGACGACGGACGGCGTGGTCCTGGCGCCCTCGGCGTTGGTGATGACGGTGGGCTCGCCGCCTTCCAGAACGCTGACGACGGAGTTAGTGGTGCCCAGGTCGATGCCGACCGCACGTGCCATTTTGATTTCCTCCAGCTGACTTGAGTGGAACAGACTCAACCATGCCGTACCGCCGCGCCGGCGTCAACAGAGCTGAGTCACATGGACTCAACCTTTAGGTCGCACTTACGCGCAACCCAGCCCGCTTCACGGCAGCGAGACGCGGGCACGGGGGCCCTGCGATCCCGGACTTTCAGCCCCGTCGACGATTCGAGGCGCGGGGTCCGGGGCGCGGCGTGGAACGGAGCCCCGGCGGCGGCGCAGCACCCGAACGGGTCACCGCCGCCGCGCGGCACCCGGGCACCGCCGGAGGCATGCGGCACGGTGCTGGCATGCCTCTGCTGCTGCCCCTCCCTGCCCGGTCAGGGCTCCGGCCGGCCGGGCCCTCGGCCAAGCGGGTGGTCGACCTCGCCGGGGCGGTGACCCTGCTCCTCCTGCTCGGCCCACCGCTGCTGCTGGCGGCAGGGCTGCTCTACGCGACCCAGGGCGGCCGTGCCTTCGTCCGGGAACCGGCGGCAGGCCTGGCCGGACGCCCCTTCCGGGCCTGGCGCCTCCGCACGGAGGGCGCCGGCCGCCTCGGCGCCGCCCTGGAGCGCTGCGCCCTCGACTCGACGCCCCAGCTGCTCAATGTGCTGCGCGGCGAGATGTCCCTGGTCGGTCCGCGGCCGGGACCCCGCACGGACCGGGCCGACCGGCTCCTCGTACGGCCCGGAATGACCGGCTTGTGGCAGGTGAGCGCGCGCTCCGACCTCCCCTGGGAGGAGATGGCCCTGCTCGACCGGCATTATGTGGAGAACCACTGGCTGGGGATGGACCTGGCGATCCTGGCGCAGACGCCGCGGGCGGCCTACCGTCATAGGCAAGCCTGAGCGACACAGATCACCGCACGCTCGGCTACATTGCGGCGCCGGAACTGGGTAACCTCAAGCCTTGACTACATAAGTTACCGCTTAGTAAGTGCCGCCCGAGGAGCCCTTCCATGCAACTCGCCGCGATCATCGTGTCGCTGGTCATCACGGTGGTAGCCGTCGCG
This sequence comes from Streptomyces sp. NPDC048269, assembly GCF_040652395.1. Taxonomy (NCBI): domain Bacteria; kingdom Bacillati; phylum Actinomycetota; class Actinomycetes; order Kitasatosporales; family Streptomycetaceae; genus Streptomyces; species Streptomyces sp. NPDC048269. Next base: position 4,117 of record NZ_JBEZLW010000009.1, on the reverse strand, counting down.
CTGTTCGGCCGTGCCGTCGCGCAGATCTACCACTTCGTGCGCCTCGGCCAGCCAGTGCCCGCAGGCACGCGCACCGGCGACCCCACGCAGCGCACCATCACGCTGGCCAAGGAGTTCCTCGGCCACACCCGCATGAACCGTTGGGGCATCGTCGGGGTGGCGCACTGGTTCGTGGCGGTGGGCTTCTTCTCGCTGCTGCTGACCATCGTCAACGCCTTCGGCCAGCTCTTCCAGGCCGACTGGCTGATCCCGATCATCGGTGACTGGCTGCCGTACGAGATCTTCACCGAGTTCCTCGGTCTCATGACCGTGCTCGGCATCCTGACCCTGATCGTGATCCGGCAGCTGAGCCGGCCGGGCAGGGCGGGACGCAAGTCCCGCTTCACGGGCTCCAAGACGGGCCAGGCGTACTTCGTCGAGGCCGTCATCCTGATCGTCGGCGTCTGCATCATGACGCTGCGCGCACTGGAGGGGGCCCTGCACGGCGTCGACGGCTGGGAGCCCGGCTTCTTCGCCTCGTACCCACTGATCGCCGCCTTCGACGGGCTGAGCCTGAGCACGCTGCAGTACCTCACCTACTTCTTCGCGGCGCTCAAGATCGTCACGTCCTTCACCTGGATGATCACGGTCTCGCTCAACACCAACATGGGTGTCGCCTGGCACCGCTTCCTCGGCTTCCCGAACATCTGGTTCAAGCGGAACGCCGACGGCTCGACGGCGCTCGGCGCCCTCCAGCCGATGACCAGCGGTGGCAAGGAGATCGACTTCGAGGACCCGGGCGAGGACGACGTCTTCGGCGTCTCCCAGGTCGAGCAGTTCTCCTGGAAGGGCATCCTCGACTTCTCCACCTGCACCGAGTGCGGTCGCTGCCAGTCGCAGTGCCCCGCCTGGAACACGGGCAAGCCGCTGTCCCCGAAGCTCCTGATCATGTCGCTGCGCGACCACGCGCACGCCAAGGCCCCGTACCTGCTCGCAGGCGGCGGCAAGGACATGGAGGGCAACGAGAAGGCCACGGCGGAACAGCTGAAGGACGTCCCGGCATCGGCCATCGCCGAGGCCGAGCGCCCGCTGATCGGCACCGCCGAGGAGAACGGCGTCATCGACCCGGACGTGCTGTGGTCCTGCACGACCTGCGGTGCGTGCGTCGAGCAGTGCCCGGTCGACATCGAGCACATCGACCACATCGTCGACATGCGCCGCTACCAGGTGATGATCGAGAGCGCGTTCCCGTCCGAGGCGGGCACGATGCTCAAGAACCTGGAGAAGAAGGGCAACCCCTGGGGCCTGGCCAAGAAGCAGCGCGTCGAGTGGACCAAGGAGGTCGACTTCGAGGTCCCGATCATCGGGAAGGACGCGGAGGACCTCTCGGAGTTCGACTACCTGTACTGGGTCGGCTGCGCGGGCGCCCTGGAGGACCGGGCCAAGAAGACCACGAAGGCCTTCGCGGAGCTGCTGAACATCGCGGGCGTCAAGTTCGCGATCATGGGTGGCGACGAGAAGTGCACCGGTGACTCGCCGCGCCGCCTGGGCAACGAGCCGCTGTTCCAGCAGCTGGGACAGGAGAACGTGGCCATGCTGAACATGGCCTTCGGCGAGGACGACGAGGACCCGTCGACGAAGAAGCCGAAGTCGGCGAAGCGGATCGTCTCGACCTGCCCGCACTGCTTCAACACCATCGCGAACGAGTACCCGCAGCTGGGCGGCGAGTACGAGGTCATCCACCACACGCAGCTGCTCCAGCACCTGATCGACGAGGGCCGGCTGACGCCGGTGACCCCGGTCGACGGGCTGATCACGTACCACGACCCGTGCTACCTGGGCCGGCACAACAAGGTCTACACGCCGCCGCGCGAGATCATGTCGGCCGTGCCGGGCCTGCGTCAGCAGGAGATGCACCGCCACAAGGAGCGGGGCTTCTGCTGTGGCGCCGGTGGCGCGCGGATGTGGATGGAGGAGCGGATCGGCAAGCGCATCAACAACGAGCGTGTCGACGAGGCGCTGTCCCTGAACCCGGACATCGTGTCGACGGCGTGCCCGTTCTGCCTGGTGATGCTGACCGACTCGGTGAACGGCAAGAAGAACGAGGGCCAGGCCAAGGAGTCCGTGCAGGTCGTGGACGTGGCCCAGCTGCTGCTGGAGTCGGTCAAGACCCCGGGCCCGACGGAGGCGGAGCTCGCCGCCGAGGCGGAGGCCGAGGCAGAGGCCGCTGCGGCCGCCGCTGCGGCGGAGGCCGAGGTCAAGGCGAAGGCGGAAGCCGAGGCCAAGGCGGCCGAGGAGGCCAAGGCGGCCGAGGAGGCCAAGGCGAAGGCCGAAGCCGAGGCGAAGGCCAAGGCGGAAGCCGAGGCCAAGGCGGAAGCCGAAGCGAAGGCCAAGGCCGAGGCGAAGGCCGAAGCCGAGGCGGAGGCGGCTCCGGAGGCCGGGGCGGAGAGCCCGGCCGAGCCGGAGGCCGGGGCGGCTGAGGCCGAGAGCGCGGCGAAGCCCGAGGCCGAGCCGAAGGCGGCCGAGGCCGAGCCCGAGGCGAAGCCCGAGAACGCCAAGTAGTCCCTGGTGACCAAGTAGTCCCTGGCGACCCGTCACGACGGAACGGCCGGTCCCCCACTCGGGGGGGCCGGCCGTTCCGTCGTGTCACCTCCTCTCAGCCCCCGTCCCCCGTACGGTTCCCGCGGAGCACCGCGAAGCCGAGCGCGGCCGAGCCCGGCCGCGCCCACCTCGGCCATCCCGCCGCCCGCGGCGACGACCGCCGGGGTTCGGGCCGTTCGCCTCGAAGTGGCCGTCGCCGATCTCGCAGACCTTGGCGACGGAGCTATCCGCGAGCTTCACGGTGGTGCCGTACGCCCATACCCCCGGCTCGACCTGCGGCTTCGTCGGCGGTGCGACCGGCGGGCTCATGGGCGCTCACGGGCGGAACGGACCGGTCCACCGAAGGTTCGACGGGCGTCTCGACCGACGGGTCCACCGAAGGCCGCTCGAGCCGGGCAGCGCCTCCGGCTCCGGGGCGGCCGGGGAGCCCGCGCAGGCGGATCGGGCCGACAGGACACCACGCGGGGGTGAGGACAACCCCCCGGGGTTCCCCTAGGGGATGTCACAGGTCAGCCGCAAAGGCCGCCTGTTCCGGCCGCCCGTCCACGGCGGCCCGCAGGACCGGGTACTTTCGATCACGTGGCTGGATTCAGGATCGGACGCGGCCGGGACAACAACCGCACCCCGCAACAACCCCCGCGGCAGCAGCCGTACGGACAGCAGCAACCGCCGCCGTACGGCCAGCAGCCCTACCCTCCCGCAGGCTCGCCACCGCAGCAGCAGTGGCCGCAGCCGGGACCCGGGGGGCACGGCGAGCCCGAGTACTTCGACCCGTACGGACAGCAGCAGCCTCCAGAGGCGCAGCAGCCCCCGTACGGCCACGGCGGGCACGGCGGCTACACCAACGACAACCCCGGGCACACGCAGGTCTTCGCCGTCGGCGAGGACCCGTACAGCCAGGGCGCGACGTACCAGGCGGGAGCGGCCGCTCCGGCCGGCCCGCGGCTGCCGTGGAAGGAACTGCTCCGCGGCATCGTGATGCGGCCGGGGCAGACGTTCCTGCAGATGCGCGACTACACCGTCTGGGGGCCGGCGCTGATCGTGACCTTCCTCTACGGGCTCCTCGCGGTCTTCGGCCTCGACGACGCCCGCGAGGACGTGATCAACGCGACCCTCGCCCAGGCCGTCCCGATCGTCCTCTCCACCGGCGTGGCCTTCGTCATCTGCGGGCTGCTCCTGGGCGCGGTCACGCACACCCTGGCCCGCCAGATGGGCGGCGACGGATCGTGGCAGCCCACCGTGGGCCTGTCGATGCTGGTCATGTCGCTGACGGATGCCCCGCGGCTGCTCTTCGCCGTGTTCCTGGGCGGCGACAACGGCGTGGTCCAGGTCCTGGGCTGGGCAACCTGGGTGGCGGCGGGCTTCCTGTTCACGTCCCTGGTGGCCAGGTCGCACGACCTGCCGTGGCCGAAGGCGCTGGGCGCGTCCGCGATCCAGCTGATCGCCCTGCTGTCGATCATCATTGGAGCGCGGGCTACGCTCCCTGCGATACGTCGAGAAATAGGAGCTGGGCACATGGCACGACGCGGGATTCTGG